>ONFW01000011.1 GCA_900317215.1 uncultured Eubacteriales bacterium
CTCTGAGGCGGGCTGCAGATGCAAGAGATCTTCCCGGTATGACTGATGTTGACGCTTCACTGCTGCTGTTCTGTGAGAGGATAAGGCAGGAGCATACCGTGGCGCTTTCCGGAGAGTGCGCTGATGAGCTTTTCGGAGGTTATCCGTGGTATCATAATAAGGATATCCTTTTTGACGATACCTTTCCATGGTCGAGATCCCTTGATATCCGCAGATCGATCCTCAAAAAAGGCTTTCTTCCGAGAGGAGAGGAGTATGTCAGACAAAAGTATCTTGACACCTGTGTCCACACCGAAAAGCTCCCCACAGATAGTCCGACAGACAGAAGAATGAGAGAAATGTTCTCGCTGAATTTTTACTGGTTCATGCAGACTCTTCTTGAAGATAACGACCCGAAAGAAAAATGCAGGTTATGATGATAACGGCAGATACTCGGTGTAGAATAATTCCAGAAAAATTATCTGCATCTGTTCATTCCATTCGCTTCGTGAGCAGACTTTCACTATGTATCCTGCAATGATACAGCTTCCGCCTGTCATAATGAGTGCCGCAAAGAAAACCGATAGAGCCGTATAAAGCGGATTAAGAGAGGCTGAGAAGCACCGACCGAGCCGGCAGGCGAGACAGGGGAAACTGCTTTTTCGCAGAAAAGTAGTCCGCGGAAGTAGATAAAAACTGTTGTAATACAAAGGGTGATATGGTATAATATAGACAAAATAATCTGTAAAGGAGATCGTTATGAAAATCACCGATGATATCAGATATGTGGGCGTTAACGACCACAAAATTGACCTTTTTGAAGGACAGTATGATGTCCCCAACGGAATGGCTTACAATTCTTATGTTATCATGGATAAGAAAATAGCCGTAATGGATACCGTTGACCGCAGCTTTACTCAGGAGTGGCTCGATAACCTTGACAACGCTCTTGAAGGCAGAAAGCCGGATTACCTTGTGGTTCAGCACATGGAGCCGGATCACAGCGCAAATATCAATAACTTCATGAAAAACTATCCCGAGGCTGTCATAGTGTCAAGTGCCAAGGCCTTTACCATGATGGGGAATTTCTTCGGCACTCAGTTTGAGGACAGAAGGATAGTTGTAGGCGAGGGCGATACTCTTGAGCTTGGCGAGCATACCCTTACCTTTGTAGCAGCGCCTATGGTCCATTGGCCCGAGGTCATTGTTACATACGACAGCAGGGATAAGGTGCTGTTCTCTGCCGACGGCTTCGGTAAATTCGGCGCTCTTGATGTAGATGAGGACTGGGCGTGCGAGGCAAGACGCTATTATTTCGGAATAGTAGGAAAATACGGCGCTCAGGTGCAGAATCTCCTCAAAAAAGCAGCTAAGCTTGATATTCAGACGATCTGTCCCCTTCATGGTCCTGTGCTTTCCGAAAACCTCGGCTATTATCTCGGTCTTTACAACACATGGTCGAGCTATGGGGTGGAAACAGAGGGAATAATGATCGCCTACACCTCAGTTTACGGTAACACAAAAAAAGCGGTCGAGCTTCTTGCTGAAAAGCTGAGAATGAAGGGCTGCCCGAAGGTCGCAGTAAACGATCTCGCCCGTGAGGATATGGCAGAGTGTGTAGAGGACGCCTTCCGCTATGGAAAGATCGTTCTTGCAACCACCACCTACAATGCGGAGATATTCCCGTTTATGAGGGAGTTTATTAATCATCTCACCGAGCGTAATTTCAGCAATAAGACCGTTGCTCTTATCGAAAACGGTTCATGGGCTCCTCTTGCCGCAAAAACAATGAAGAAAATGCTCGAGGGCTGTAAAAATATTGAATATACCGATACGACCGTAAGGATCACTTCCGCTCTCAATGACAGCAGCAAGGAGCAGATCGAAAGGCTTGCCGAGGAGCTTTGCATGGATTATATGGCTCAGAACAGCGAGACGGCAAATAAAAACGATATGACGGCGCTTTTCAATATCGGATACGGACTCTATGTCGTTACCTCAAATGACGGCAAAAAGGACAACGGACTCATTGTAAATACAGTGTCTCAGGTGACAAGCTCACCCAACAGGGTCGCAGTCTGCATAAACAAGCAGAACTACTCACACCATGTTATCAAGCAGACCGGCGTAATGAACGTCAACTGTCTTTCGGTAGAGGCTCCGTTCAGTGTGTTTGAGAATTTCGGCTTCCGCAGCGGAAGAAATGCGGATAAGCTTGCAGGGTGGGAAGCACTTCGTTCGGATAACGGACTGATCTTCCTGAGCAAATACATCAATTCCTTTATGTCGCTCAAGGTTGAGGATTACGTTGACCTTGATACGCACGGAATGTTTATCTGCAGCGTGACCGAAGCAAGGGTTATCTCCGACAAGGAGACCATGACCTATACCTATTATCAGAACAATGTCAAGCCGAAGCCCCAGACCGAGGGTAAAAAGGGCTGGGTCTGCAAGATCTGCGGATATATTTATGAGGGAGATGAGCTTCCCGAGGATTTCATCTGTCCTCTCTGTAAGCATGGCGCAGCGGATTTTGAGCCGATAGAATGAAATGATTATCTTATATCCCCGATGTCGAAACAGTCATCGGGGATTTTTGTACACAAAAATACACTCCTTTTGAAGTATAATTAAATACGGAGATATAGCTGATTTCAGATCATGCAGAAGTATATAAATGATACCCTGTCAGATCTGCAGGGATCGGCATAATGTTTCAGATATTTGTTTTCTTAAGACGTTGAAAAAATGAAATAAGTATGCTACAATAGAAAATGCGTGAATGAATAGTGATCTGTAACCGGGATCGTTGTTCAAAAGGAGAAGTAATAATGCGGAATAATAAAGGAAAGACCAATAAAAAAGCTGTAGCTATCATTTGTACAGTCTTAACGGCGGCAGCAGCCTTGGCGGTGCTTATTGTTGCAGGCTTTGAAAATCGTAAATACAGTGCCGTGCCGGAATACTCGGGCTTATATACATCTTCCGATGCGGAACACAGTATCTATGGCAGGCTTGCTGATATCAGCATAGAGCTTTCCATAGGCGGAAGCAAGGAAAAGCTTGTGTTTGACGATATATGCGACTGGGTGACGGCGAAAAAACAGGGCGAAGGTTTTATATATACCGTGTCTGATGAGAAGGTAAGAGAATATGCCGATATGCTTGATAAGAAATACAGCAACTATCAGAGCTATATTACGTTCAACAATGTTTATGGTGAGGAGATAACAGTTGAAAACAAGAGCGTCGGCTGGATCTTTGATCCGGACCATGCTTTTTCTGTGCTAAGGGAGCTGATAGAAAAGGGAGAATCGGTCAGGCTTGATCTTACCGACAGAAGCACAGAAAGCAATAAATGGTGGATAAGAACGGCTTCTGACTATAACGATGCAAAAAACGAGAAAAAGCTCTTTGCTGAGGTAAGCATTGAGGAGCAGTATATGTGGGTGAGAAAAAACAATGAGGTTATTCTTGAAGCTCCTGTTGTGACCGGTGATCCTGGCATGGGAAACGATACACCGAAGGGAGCCTATCTTGTCTATGAGAAAAAATCGCCCTCCTCGCTTTACGGTCCCGGCTATGAAACAGAGGTGGCATACTGGATAGCCTTCAATGATTCTATCGGCTTTCACGATGCGACCTGGCAGGATTCCTTCGGCGGCTCCGTATATCTTTACAACGGATCGCACGGCTGTGTGAATATGCCTCTTGATGCTGTCAGCGAGCTGTATGATATAGCCTATATCGGCATGCCGGTATATGTTTACTGAGACATTATAGGTATTAAAAGGCACGATCAATCATCGTGTCTTTTTTTTGTTGTGATAACCGTTTCCTCCGGAGAATATTATATAACGCTAAAGATAAAACAGACAGGGGGCAGCCTGAGTATGAATAAGAGAGAATATACAAGAAAAGAACAGTCCTTTGCAGGTCTGAGGGTGATCGAATACTATCCGGTGCTTTCTACCGAAGAAAAGAATGAACGGGATGAAGAGATAACCCGGGCTTGCATCAGGATCGCAGGACAGAGAGAGGCAGGTCTGAACGCTTATGACGGGACAGATGATAAATGACAGCAATATACTGCAGACAATCGGTGGATAAAAAGGACAGCATTTCAATTGAGCAGCAGGAGCAGGCGTGCAGGCTTCTTGCCTGCAATGATGAAGAATGCAGGGTGTATTCGGATAAAGGCTTTACAGGTGCAAATACAAAGCGTCCGCAGTTTGAGAAAATGATGAGAGCGGTCGTCTCGGGTGAGATATCAAGGGTGATAGTTTATAAGGTGGATCGTATAAGCCGTTCTCTGCTTGATTTTGTCGGGATATACGGAGTGTTTGAAAAGCATAGCGTGGAATTTATTTCCTGCAGCGAGCAGTTCGATACTTCAAATGCAATGGGCAAGGCGACCCTGCAGATGATAATGGTGTTTGCTGAGCTGGAGAGGAACATGATACAGAAGCGTGTAAGAGATAATTTCTATGAGCGCGCAAAAAAAGGACTCTATCTTGCGGGAACGGCTCCTTTTGGCTTTCGCAGGAGAAGAACGGTCATAGACGGTATAAACACCTCCGTGCTTGAGAAGGACAGCGTCGAAAAGACTCAGGCGGTGGAACTTATGTACAGGAGCTTTCTGGAGGGAAGGAGCCTGGGGGAGATAGCTGTTTTGCTGAACGGGATGAAAGTGACAACAACAAGGGGAAAGCCCTTTTCATCAACGGCGGTAGGAAGGATATTGAGAAATACGGTATATGTAAAAGCGGATGCGAGGGTATATGAATATCTGCGGGCAAAAGGAGCGAATATCAATCAGTCGGCAGAACGCTTTACAGGAGAATACGGCTGCATAGTATACGGCACAAGAAAAAACAGAACAAGGAGAAAGTTTTCCGATCTAAACGGAGACTATGTACAGCTATGCGGACATGAGGGCATAGTGTCCTCGGAAATATGGCTCAGAGCACAGAAAAGGCTGGATAAAAACAGACCTGTCGGAGGCAGCGGCAGGGGCAGGAATACATGGCTCACCGGTCTTACAAAATGCAGCTTCTGCGGCAGGGGGATCACTGTTGTAAACGGACAGAGAAACGGAAAGAGATATCTCAACTGCACAGGAAGAAAGGAGCATGTCTGCTGCAGGAGGTCCGTAGGGCTGACCTTTGAAACGGTAGAAAACGCAGTCGGCAGCAGTCTGAGACAGAGGGTGAGCGGCTTTTCGTTCCGCATGACGGTAAAGAAAAAAATATCGGCTCACGAGGAAAACACTCTCAGGATAAGAATGAGAAAAAACCTTGATGAAATGGAAAGGCTTGCTCTGCGTGTACCTCAGGCAAATGAAACGCTTATGAGATATTTGAACGGGCGCATGAAGGCTCTTGACGAGGAAAACACAGAGATCAATTCAAGGCTTGCAGAGCTGAGCAGCAGCGCTGCGGAAAACACTGATATGCCTTTGCTCAGAGCCGTGCTTTGCAGCCTGGAGAAATTGAGCTTTGACCAAAGGAAGGAGCTTGCAGGAGCCTTTATTGATCGTGTGATGATAGGAGAGGGAGAGATAGAGATATATTATAAATGAAAAAATCTCCGCAATTGCTCATAAGCGGAGATTTTTCTGCACGGTGTTTTCCGGCGGGTCCTTATCTGACAGAAAGGACAGAATGTCCATGTATAACGGTCTTGAGGTGCGTGTGCCGTTTTGCGATTACAGGATAGTGGAATACGCTTATAATCTGCCCTGGGAGATAAAGGCTTATGGCGGCAGGGAAAAGGGGATCGTTCGGGAGGCTTTCAGAGGCATACTTCCTGACAGTATAATCGAAAGGAAAAAGAGTCCTTATCCCAAAACTCATGACCCTGAATACTTCAGGCTTTGTGCAAATGCTGTAAAGGAGATACTTTACGATAAGACCTCCCCGCTTTACGGGATACTTGATATAGAGGGTGTAGAGCAGGTGATACAGTATCCCGAGAGGATATCCTCCCCGTGGTACGGTCAGTTGATGAGAGCCCCGCAGATCCTTGCATATATAATCCAGACGGATTACTGGTTCAGAGCAAACAAGGTAGCGATCGAAGAGTAAGGCTCAGGCAAAAATAAAGCGGCTGACAACGGTGTCAGCCGCAGTTGATACTGCTTAAAGAATAGAGCTGTCAAGATAGTGCTCAAGCTCTTCTTCGTCCTTTCTTTTCTTTTCTCTGATAAGAAGGAGAGCTGTGAAGGCGGCGGATAGAGCTAATATACCTCCTAAAACAGATACAAATATTATCAGTAATCTCTTGCTCATTATTTTACCTCCTGACATCGTGTTAAATCTAAGCTAATTATATAATTGTTTTAAATAAAAGTCAAGAATATTATCTCAAATAATACAGTATAATGGAAAAAAATAAAGCAGAACAAAACGTCCTGCTTTTTTGCAATATGAATCATTCATATTATTTCCGCCGGAGATCAGACGCTCAGGCAGACGCATTGAGCTTGCGAGCTAAAGAAGACTTTCTTCTTGAAGCAGTATTCTTCTTGAGAATACCCTTGGCAGTAGCCTGATCGATCTTCTTGATAGCTACGCGAACAGCCATGTCTTTATCTTCAGCATTATTCTCAATGGCAGCGTTTGCCTTTTTAATGCTTGTTTTAAGATTACTCTTAACTATTTTGTTAGCGGCTGTTTTTGCAGCAGCAACCTTTACACGCTTCTTAGCTGACTTAATGTTAGGCATCAGAACACCTCCCTTTTCCTACACTTGCGTACAGCTTATGATATCACTATTCGGAAAAAAATGCAAGAGTTTTTTGAAAAAAATTTTATAAAAAATACGCTTTGTATATTTTGAGTCTAAAAGCTGAAAAGAAAACATCGGTATAAGGCAATTCCGACAGCATTTTAAAAATTTTCCTTCTTTCATTGCATTATTCATCATATTATGTTAATATTGAGAACAGCAAAGGGGGAGAGATGAAATGGCGGAGCTGACCTGCTGCGAGAGCTGCAGCCGTTATGTTTATAACGAAGACTATGAATGCTATGAGTGTCTTGCATTTATTGATGAGGACGAATATGCAAGACTTCTTTCCGGCACGGCGGAGGCTTGTCCGTATTACAGTAATGACGATGAATACCGTATCGTCAGAAAACAGAACTGAATATATCATACAGGAGTGTTGTTATGATTTCAATAAAAAAATACATTGATATTGTCCTTAACGCAATATACGGCTGTATTATCGGGGTAGCTAACATAATACCCGGTGTAAGCGGCGGTACAATGGCGGTCATGCTAAACATATATGATAAGCTGATCGATTCCTTCACGGGTCTGAGGAGGAATTTCAAGAAGAGCATAAAATTTCTTCTTCCTGTGCTGATCGGCGCAGGACTCGGAATAGTGATCTTTTCCAAGCTGATAAAGCTTCTCATCGAACACTGTCCTCTTCCCACCTGCTTCTTTTTTATCGGTCTGATAGTCGGAAGTATGCCTCTTGTATTCAGAAAGGCTCTCGAAAAGAAATTCCGTCCCTTGTCGCTCATTCCCCTTGCAGTTTTTCTTGCCGGAATGATAATCCTTGCCTTTGTCCGCACAGAAGGACAGGCCGCCGCCGAGGGTTCGGTACAGCTTGATGCTGCAGGCTGGTTCTTTTATTTCGGAGCGTCCGCAGTGGCAGCTATGTGCATGATAATCCCCGGGGTAAGCGGCTCAATGATACTCATGATCTTCGGCATTTATGCAAGTGTCATCGAAGCGATATCCGGCGTAACAAAGCATTTCGGAGACAGCGTAATGCTGCTTATCCCCGTAGGGCTCGGAGTGATAGCCGGCATAGTATTCGGAGCAAAGGTAATAGATATCTGCATCAAGCGTTTTCCTCAGATGACATATTTTGCTATAATCGGACTGATGCTCGGCTCGCCTTTGACCATATTTATGAAATTCATGTATCAAAGCGAAATACAGCCTGTCAATAATTTCGTCTTTACGCCGGTGAACATCATAGTATCCTCTGTTGTTTGTATTGTCGGCTTTGCGATAGCTCTGTTTTTCGGCAGCGAAAATCTCAGGAAAAAGCTTTTACGCAAAAACAAACAGAAAAACAGCTCTCAGCAGAGCAATGAAAAATGATCGTTTTAACCGCTGTGCTCCCGAAAAGAGTGCGGCGGTTTTTTAGTACCAATTATTACCCTTAAAACAAAACTGCGGGATTGATGATCTCCGCCTGATATGGTATAATGGTGATAATTAAAAACAGAGGAGGCAAGAGAAATGAGATTTCTTCATTTGTCCGATCTTCATTTGGGAAAGAGGATAAACGAGATATCATTGCTTGAGGATCAGAGATATATTCTCGGGCAGATCACGGAGTATATCAGGAAAAACAGGCTTGACGCCGTTGTCATTGCGGGAGATATCTATGACAAGAGCGTTCCTTCAAGCGAGGCTATGAGCATTTACAGCGGCTTTGTTGAGGAGCTGTCTGATATGAAGGTGCCGGTGCTTATCATAAGCGGAAATCACGACTCGGCCGAGCGGCTTTCTTATTTCGGCGATCTCATGAAAAAGCACGGCATATACCTCGGGACTGATATATCCTCGTCTCTCAGACCGGTCACTCTCACCGACGAATACGGAGAAGTGGATTTCTATCTTCTGCCGTTTCTGCGTCCGTCAGACGTGAATAACGCCCTTGAAACAGAGTGCGGCACATATACTGAGGCTGTTGCCGAGGTCATAAAAAGAATGAGACCCGATGAGTCGAAAAGAAACGTAATGGTATCACACCAATATGTCGCGGGTGCATCGGTGTGCGATTCGGAGATACTTGTGGGCGGCATAGAATGTATAGACGTGTCGGTATATGAGGCTTTTGATTATACTGCTCTCGGACATCTCCACACTCCGCAGAATGTCGGGAGCGACAGGATACGCTATTGCGGAACTCCGCTGAAATATTCACTTTCCGAGGCGGCCTCGTCAAAGTCAATGACGGTAGTTACACTCGGAGCAAAGGGTGATGTATCTGTGGAGACAGTTCCGCTCATACCGCTGAGGGATATGCGGAGGATAAGGGGATCCTTTGACGAGCTTATGAAGGGTGTTCCTACAGATGATTATATTTATGCAGAGCTGACTGATGAAAACGACGTCCCCTTTGCGGGAACAGAGCTCAGGACAGTGTATAAGAACTTTATCTCGGCTACATATACAAGATTCGGCTCATACGGATATTTTGAAGGCTCTGCGGACTTCGCACCGTCTGAGGAAAAAACTCCGCAGCAGATTTTTACGGAGTTTTTCAGGAGTCAGCATGGAAATAAGGATATGAGCGATGTTCAGATTGAGATACTCAGGCAGGCAATAGAAAAGGCATGGGGGTGATGATATGCTGCCAATAAAGCTTAAAATGTGCGGATTCTTGTCCTATCTCAGGGAGACCGAGATCGACTTTACAAAATTCGGAAGGAAGGGACTGTATCTCATTACAGGAGACACGGGTGCGGGCAAGACCACCATATTTGATGCAATATCTTATGCACTCTACGGCAAGGCGAGCGGAGACAAAAGAGACGTGAGGCTGTTCCGCAGCAAAAACGCCTCGATCGACGATCCGACCTATGTGGAGCTTACTTTCATGTCCGGCGGAAGGAAATATACGGTCAGGAGAAATCCCGAATATGAGCAGAGAGCAAAAAGGGGAACAGGCACCTCGGTTTGTAAGCCGAAGGTGCTGCTGACCGAATATGACGGCGGCAGAGAGACGGTCAGGGAGCTGAAAAGCGAAAAAAAGACGGGTGAAAAGGATCCGATCACGGAAATAATCGGTATCGACAGCGAAAAATTCAGGCAGCTCTCAATGATAGCCCAGGGTGACTTCGACCGTGTGATAACGGCTGACACAAAGCAGAGAACAGCTATTCTCAGAGCTATCTTCAACACGGAAAAATATGAAAGACTGCAGACGGAGCTTGCCTGCGCTGCGGCAGGCTATGAAAAGGAATGCTCGGAGCTTGCGGCAGGTATGAACGACAAGCTGATGAACGCTGCGTGCGCAGAGGAAAGCCGTTTCAGAGAAAAACTTGAGGAGCAGAAGAAGCTGTGCTCAGACAGAAAATACAGTATGCCGGCACAGGAGATTACCGCACTGCTTAAGGAAATAATAGAAGAAGACAAAAGCTATGACACTGCGCTCAGGGAGCGTATGGGAGATCTCGAAAAGCGTCTTGCCGAAATAAACAGAGAGATAGGTACGGCTCAGGAGAGAGAAACAAAGAGAAAAAAATACCTTGCAGCAAAGGCATCTCTTGAGTCTGCTGAGAAGCTTTTGCCGCAGAGAAAAGCCGGCTTTGATGCTTCGTCAGGAAATAAGGAAAAGGCTTCTCAGCTTATGACGAAGAAAAAGCTGCTTGAGGAAAAGCGTCCTATATATAGCGAGCTGTCAGCACATATCAGTCAGCTTGCTCAAATAATGGCCCGCCAGAAAAGCAATGAGGAAAACATCAAAACGGCGGCTGCATCGCTTGCAGCTCAGACGCAGCTTCTTGAAAAGCAGAAAAAGGAGATCGGCGAGCTGAAGAATACAGAAAACGAGCTTGTCAGGCTGGAGTTCGGCATCACCGAAAACGAGACCCGGAGAGACAGACTTCGTGATGCGCTTAGACTGATACAAAAATATAAAAATGCCGCGTTACTTGCAGAGAAAACGGCTGAGCGGCTTGATGCTTCGAGAGCAGAAGCCTTCAGGCTCCGCAGTGAATATATCAGAGTATATGAAGCCTATATCAATGAGCAGGCGGGCTATCTTGCCGAGTCGCTCGAGGCAGGAAAACCGTGTCCCGTTTGCGGCTCTCTTACACATCCGTCAAAGGCAGTCAAGGCTGAGAATGCTCCGTCAAGAAACGAGGTGGAGGCTGCAAGAACAAAAAGCACAGAGGCGGATAAACAGGCGGCAAGCAATGCGGCTCAGCTTAAGGCTGCAAACGATAACAGAGATGAGCTTAAAATCAGCACGGACGAGCTTTCTGAGGAGATGTTCGGTGATAAAAGAGATGTGCAGGAGCTTGAAAGGGCAGTAACGGAAAGCGGAATAGCTCTAAAGGAGCAGATAAGCAGACAAACGGCGGAAAGGGACGAGCTGAGAAAGAAGCTTGAAAGGAAAAACAGACTTGAAGCAGGGCTTCCCGAAGCAGAGAAAAAGTACGATAATATCAAGCAGCAGCTTTCCGACTGTAATACTGCCTCTGCGGTATATGAACAGAGGATCGAAAACGAGAAACAGAATATCGGGCAGATAAAAGCCTCGCTCCCCTATGAGACAGCGGAGCTTCTCGAAAAAAATATTGCGGAGCATGATATAAGCTCAAAGAGGCTTTTGCAAAGCTATGAGGAGGCAGAAAAGGCTCTTAACGATTGTAATAACGAAATAAGCAGGCAAAAAGCAGCGCTCGAAGCCTTGGGCGAGGTAAGCGCCGAATCACAGGAGGAGCTGCTTAAAAAGCTGGGGGAAGAGGCAGAAAAGCTGCACAACATGAACAGCAGTCTGAATGAAGGATTGATAAAGCTCAGTGGAAGGATAAGCACAAATACTGCGGCAGTGAAATATATAGAAGACCACGCCTCCGAGCTCGCCAAAAAAAGAGAATACTATATACAGGCAAACGAGCTGAGCCAGACGGCTAACGGACGACTGACTGACGGTCAGGAAAAGCTGAATCTTGAGGTCTATGCTCAGGCGAGATATTTTGACGGGATACTTGCCCTGTCGAATATAAGGCTGATGAAAATGAGCAATAACAAATATGAATTCCGACGCTCTGAGGAATCTCTGAGCAGGAGGGGACAGTTCGGTCTTGAGATCGACGTAATAGACCATGACAGCGCAACAAGAAGAAGCGTAAGGTCGCTGTCCGGCGGAGAGAGCTTTATGGCGTCGCTGTCCCTTGCTCTCGGCTTTTCGGATACTATACAGACCACCGTCGGAGGAGTAAGGCTTGAAACGATATTCATTGACGAAGGCTTTGGCACTCTTGACGGCGGAAAGCTTGCAAACGCCTATGGCGTATTCAATGAGCTGGGAACAGCAGGAAAATGCCTTGTGGGAATAATCTCCCATGTTGACGAGCTGAAAAAAAGGATACCTCACCGTATAGAGATAACAAAAGATGCTGCAGGCAACAGTCATGCTGAGGTCAGGACAGACATATAAGGAAAACAGACTGATGCGTGTTCGATCATGGCGGCAGGCAGTGTTTTTACAGGCTCATTATCAATAGTCAGCTCAAAACTGAATAAAACGTAATAAGAGATAAAGACAAGCGGTGGCCGAAAAGCTGTCGCTTGTCTTTTTTAACCTGCGTCGTCGAATAAACAGAATACGATTTTTCAGTTAATAGTATTCTACTTTTTATACATAATTATTGACTAGAATATAATTATATGGTATAATTAATACAATAATATACATTTTTACAAGACAGGGAGATGAGGAACGTGACATCTAAAACACGTGTGCGATACAGGATACTGTCATTTCTGACGATCTTTATGCTGATATGGTCCTCCATTCCAATGGTGAATAATTATTCAATAACCGTCAAGGCCGTCAAGGAGGTGGAGATCCGCAGCTTCAGCACAGGCTTAGCGGACGGAGCTGTACTGACCGAGGGAAAGTATGTCTGGACAGCACCGCAAGCCGACGCCGGACATCTGTTTGTCTACCGCATCAACTATTCATTGTCCGGAGAAGGTGCTTTTGAAGCGGGCGAGGTTGAACTGCGCCTGCCGCGCAGACTCATAAAGGACAGATCTGGACAATATGCCGACGAGATCGAACTGTCCATTCCCTCCAGACAGGAGCTGGAAGAATATGACGGCGATCTTGCCGAGGTAGATACCAGCTTTGTGTATGAAACCGAAGGCGATGAGATCCGCATCTATAATTATCACGACGGAGTCAATGGCGAAAAGCTAAAGGCGGGCGCCACAGGATATATTGAAGTCGGCTACCGTTTGATCTATCAGACCTATGAGTATGAGGATATGGCACCGTCAGATACCTTCTGGGCGTCTCTTACTCTATATGATAACGATAATGGCAGCACTGTCATTGAACAGCAGAGAAGTGAGTCGCCCTGCGTCTATATCAACACCTATGCTAACCTTGTAAGTACAAATAAGCGCTGTCTGAATCTGCGCTACCCCTACACCTCATGGCAGAGCGGTTGGGGCGCTGCTCCCGATAATGCCAATGATTACTATTATCTGGTCTGGGAGCTGAAAAGCTATATTTCCGTTGTCACACAGCCCTATACCTTTACTATCGCAGATGTCATCTCCGAGCCTGACGCCGAGCCTGTTGCCTATCGTCTCTGGGGCAGCGGTGTGTATACACCTGTCTGTCAGCAGGATAATCTTACCGCCGAGCGCTTTGTCCGGTACGATTATGTGATAACACGGCATCTGAAAGCAACCTACGAGCCCTTGGACAGATACACCATAAACAATACAGTTACCGCATCGGTGACCCCGGTTGATCGGGTGGACGATACCACCTATGCTTCCTCATCCGATAAATTCACCTATATACGCACAAGCTACGGAGGTCCCGGAGGCTATTTCTGGCACCGTAAATCCGGAAACAACAACTGGTGGGAGCATTTCGGATATCTCTGGGAGATCGCCGACTATGGATTGCAGGATCTGAGGGACGGAATAGTGGATAGTCTCAGCGGGAATATCAAATTTCTGGTAGAAACCAGCGCCTACAGCTATCGCTATACGCTGGAGGAGGGCGCCTCCTACCACGAGCTTGACCGGTACGGCAAAAGAAACGTCAGGTTTACTCTGACTGATGAAAAATTCTATTTTAACGACAATATCGAAGAGACCGAGGATTACCGCATTATCATCGGAGAAGACGAGCGTCCTCTCAGCGCAGAGGATTTTTCAGTGGATTATGCCGATTACACGGTAAATATCAGTGACGGAGAATTCAATGAGCAGGATCAGGATTTTGTTTCAAAAAATGCTGATTACCTTCCCGGGGATATCCTGTACTTTTACGGAAAATTCGGTGATGATCCGGCGTGGGTACATGTGGGCAGCTATGACCTTTACAGTGGAAGTTCGGGCTATGACAGTCGGTATGTCACCTCTCTCACAGCCTCGCGCATCACCTTCGGAGAAAACTGTGTTGCCTACCGCATTGAGACCTCAAATCCTCATTTTGCAACCTCGATCAGCGCCACGCCCTTCTGCCGAATCAAAAATTCTCAGTATATCATGGAGCAGGTAGGCGATGAGACCGTTGAAAAGGTGTGGCTGACAAATGTATCTGAATATCAGGTGCATGATGACCGTGATACTCTGCTGCACAGCAGTCAGAGAATGGCGAGGGACTTTATCATCGGCGTAGAAAAAATTTCCGAGCTGGAAAAAAGCGTCATTACCACACGCAGCAATCCTCTGAACCGAATGGTTACCGTTGGCTGGAAGATCAGCATGTCAGAAAGCTATATTGACAACGACGGCCTCCATTATATCCAGCAGGATTCCGGGACCTTCTACGATCTTCTGCCGATCGGCTGCAGTGCGGATCAGTCAACAGTTGCTGTATCCGCCGGAGAAGGTAATTACAGCTTTCTGGACAAAAGCGCCTATACCGTTTCTGTGGAGGACAATTATCAGAATTCCGGCAGGACTATGCTCAAGGTCCGTATCAAGGAGCAGTTCACTCGTGCGATCCTGACCTACAATACCGTCTATACATGGGACAGCGCCGTTGAATACGGACTTTCACTTCATAATACGGTCGCATATGAAACGGATAACGACAGGATCACAGGAGGCCGCCCCGACAACGGCGGTGACATCTACGACAGTGAGCTGATGAAAAATCTGGATCCTGATGCAGAAGGCAACAAATTCATATATATCGAGCATGACTGTCAGCTTCGATTCCTTGTTGCCAGTTTCACGGGACTGTACAAAAAGGTCAAGAATCCCGATGACATTGCATACACCTATGAGACTACCACCCGTCAGGATCGTATATATAGCTATAAGCTGCGCTACAGCACCACCGCGATCTCCCGCGCAAAGGATATGATCTTTTTTGATTCATTGGAGAACTATTCCTTCACGGACCCCGACACCGAAGAATATCATTATCCACAGTGGCACGGAACGCTTTCCTCAATTGATCTCTCGCAGGTCAGGGATGAAATGGGCATTGCGCCGGCAGTCTACTATTACATCGGGGAGTCTTATCTGGATCCAGAGGAACACCATGATCTTGAGGAAATGAAAAACGGCAGCAGGATATGGGTACCCTCAGACGAGGTCCAGGATCTCAGCGCTGTCAAGGCAGTAGCAGTTGACCTGAGACACGATGCAGACGGTAACGATTATATCCTTGACTACCGCAGCGCCGTATCCGTAACCCTGTATATGCGTGCGCCCTCTGAGGACACAAGCGGCAGCGTTGATCCCGTGACCTTCAACAACATCTATATGAACAATACCGTAATTGACCTGCTGGAGCGGGAAAACCCGTATTTTATCCACCAGGAATACACCACGGTACATCTGCGGATCGCATCGGATCTGGATATTCTGAAGGTCAGCTCAAAGGATCACACTACGCCAGTCAAGGGTATAGAATTTACCCTTTCAGGAACATCTGATTACGGCACACCTGTAAATGAGTCTCTGAAAAGCGACATCAACGGCCGCATCAGCTTCAGGAACATTGAAATGGGCAGCTATACTCTGACAGAAACAGCCGGCAGTGACGACTACCTTCAGAATATTTCCGCCGCCGCTGTGGTGATCGACCAAAGAGGAACGGTAACAGTCAACGGACAGCCTGTGCCGGAGGGCGTTGCTTACAAAATCGAGGACGATCCCCGTATCCATGCGGATATTGAATTCTTTAAGCGTGATATATCCAATAAAAAGCTTTTGGTCGGCGGTATTCCCTTTGAGCTAAAGGGGCGTTCGGATTACGGAACAGATGTCGATCAGGTCGTTTACTCTGATGAGAGCGGCAGGGTGGTTTTCAGCAACATTGAGAAGGGCAGCTACAAGCTGTATGAACCGGAGAATAAACCGACCGATCCGGACTATATCCGCAGCAACGTCACCTATGACGTTCGGGTCGACCCGGAGGGACATTATACTATCACTTCTCCCGACAGTACGTTTGAAGCCCTTCAGGAGCTGAACGGCACTATCTCGGTCTATAACGAGCCCTATCATTCGTTTACACTGCAAAAGGAAGGCACAGTCAAGGTCGAAGGCGACGCTCTGCCGGTAGCTGGAGCAAGCTACCGTTTATGGGGAAACTCTGATTATGGCACACCGGTAGACAAAACACAGACCACGCAGTCCAACGGCAGAACAATATTTACTCAGCTTGAAGCAGGCACCTATCATCTCAAGGAAACGAGCGCTCCCGAAGGCTATGAGCTTGACCCTGTAGATTATCTGGTTGAGATAACTCCTGAGGATGAGATCACTATTACCGGAAACGGAAGGCTTGTATCCCGCAACAATATGGGACATTATGTTTTTGTAGATCAGGAAAACGGCACTGTCGTTATCACAAAAAAATGGAAGGACAATGCCGAAAGCCGTGCGAAGCGTCTTGCAGACGGTCTTGAAGCTGTGATACATATTTCCACTGAGCCCAAAAAATCGGAAGCGTATTTTTATGGAAGAATCGTCGATTCATGGGCTAATGCTACTCCGCTTGCACGATTGACAAATAATGCTTCCGCAATCAAGGCTTTTCGTCCGTTTGTCGGTCGGGATGAATATGTGCATGAGCTGATAGAAAATAATACAGCAAAAAGAATCGATGATGAAACAACTGATTATGTAATATATGCCTGGCTGGATAACGGAACGGTCTATTGGTGGTCTGATGCTAAGAATGTGTACTTAAAAAATGATACCAGGTTCCTTTTCAGAGCTTCAACTAATTGTGAAGTAATTGATATGTCAGGAATCAATACGTCAAAAATGACGACCTTGGATCTGCTGTTCGGTAATTGTGACAAGCTGAAAACCATAATAATGGATGAAATGGATACAAGTAAAGTCACCAATATCTCACAAATGTTCGGCGGCTGTCTGTCTCTTGAGCAAATTGATCTCAGTCCGCTTAATACTGAAAAAGTCACAAATATGTGGGGATTGTTTTATTATTGCAAAAAGCTGGAGCAGGTAGATCTAAGTGTACTGAACGGTTCTTCATGTAATTCGCTTGGATATATGTTCTATTGGTGCGAAAACTTAGTAACTGTGAATTTCGGAGGCTTTGATACTTCAAATGTGACGGATTTTTCATCAATGTTTAATGGCTGTTTTAAGGTTAAAAACATTGACGCAAAGAATATCAATACTCAAAGCGCTACAAGCATGCAAGCAATGTTTAATTATTGCGTTGAATTGGAGAATTTAGATGTAAGCGGCTTTAAAACAGGAAATGTAACTGACATGTCCTATATGTTTTGTGCCTGCTCTAAGCTTTCTTCATTAGACGTCAGCGGTTTCAATACCTCCAATGTTAAATATATGCGCTATTTATTTGCAAGCTGTCTGGCTTTGGAGGAACTTGATGTTTCCGACTGGGACACTCAGAATGTGCTTAACATGGAATATATGTTTGCGGCAATGGATGCGGGATCTACCATGCAGTATATGTCTTTGAAAAACATTGATGTTTCAGGCTTCAAAACATCAAAAGTTACCTCAATGGCTTATATGTTTTATCATTGTCCTTATTTGCCTGTAATTGACGTAAGTAATTGGAACACTTCATCTGTCCAGAATATGGCTCATATGTTCGACGGCTGTACATCAGTTGAAGAACTTGATGTAAGCGGCTTTTTGACAGAAAATGTCAAGAATATGTCATATATGTTTTCTAACTGTAAGGCTGTAACAGAGCTTGATGTATCGGATTTTAAAACTCAGAATGTCACCAATATGGCTTCTATGTTTGAGTCATGTGTTGAACTGGTCAGCACAGAATCCAAGCCTCTTGATGTAAGCGGCTTCAATACGGAAAAGGTCACCAATATGAGCAAAATGTTCAGCAATTGTTCCAAGGTACAGTATCTTGATGTATCGAGCTTCATTACATCAAAGGTTACCAATATGAACGGAATGTTTAATAGTAGCGGACTGATCTCCCTGGACCTTTCTAACTTTAATACAGAAAATGTTACCGACATGGGTGACATGTTCAGCTCATGTACAAGCCTCAGTACACTGGATATTTCCTCCTTTAACACTGCTGCTGTTACCAACATGAGTTCGATGTTCCAGAATTGTACAGCCTTGGAAACACTGGATCTTTCTCATTTTAATACTTCATCCCTCAATAATACTCACTTTATGTTTACGGACTGCAGCAATCTGGTTACGCTGAATATTTCGGGATTTGATTTATCAAGATGCGGCGTACTGGAGTATCTGTTTAAAGGATGTAAAAAGCTTAAGAACCTTAATCTTTCAAATGTCAATACAGAAGGCATATATAATATGCACTATTTGTTTAGTGGTTGTTCAGATCTGGTAAACCTTGATTTAAGCAGCTTTAATACAGTTTCATGCAGCAATATAGGTTATATGTTTATACACTGCAACAGCTTGGTAACAGTTGACCTGAGCAGCTTTAATACCAAAAATGTTGTCAGTATGCAATCCATGTTCATGAATTGTAATTCCTTGGTGACAGTCTATGCATCCGATTTATGGTCAACAGAAAAGGTCACAGCCTATGCGAATATTTTTTCGGGCTGCTCAAATCTGGTCGGCGGACTGGGAACACCCTGCACATCGAGCAATATAACCTACGCCCGCATTGACAATGCGCCTGGCGAACCCGGTTACTTTACCTATAAAGACCCGCCCACTTCCTCCAGCGGTTCCGGTGCGGCAACGAACACGAGGCTAAGGACCACATCCTCCTCTGCAGGCATCTCTTATGTTTCTACTGACGATAACTGCGCTGTGACAAAAATTGATGACGACACCTACGAATATACCTTTACGGGTCTTGATCCTACTCTGCAGTTCTATGCATGGGAGGAGGAAATGGACGGCTATATCTCGGTAAATATGGGAGAGATCAATCATCTGGCGGTAACGGACGGAAAAGGAACGATCGTCAATACAGTTAAGGAGAATCCTCCGCAGGAGCCGGAATACGGCGGTCTGACGATAACAAAAGCTCTTGTAAAGGAGGACGGCAGCGAGCTGACAGAGGCTGAAAGCAGTAAAAGATTCGTATTTACCCTTATGCTGTATGATGAGAACGATCAGCCTGTAACAGAATCTGCACTGTACGGAGATGTTCCCTACGGAAAAAGTGGTGCGACCCTTACTCTCGCGCATAACGAAAGCATTACCCTCAGCGGCATTCCTGCAAATTATCATTACAGGCTTACCGAACAGCAGGAGCAGGGCTATATAAGCGCAGTAACAGAGGGTGAAGCAGAAGGCACGATCAGTGCAGACAATACAGTGCTTGTCGGATTCACCAACACTATACCGACAGAAAAGCTCACCTCCTTCCGCCTGAGTAAAAGGGTCGACGGAAATTTTGAACTGAATGATGAAGAATACGACTTTACAATTTCCTTCAGCGGTCTCAGAAGCGGAACCTCATATCATATTACCGGAGATAAGACCGTGGATTTTGTCTCTGACAGACAAGGCAGAGGACTGGTTTCTGTTTCACTGGGTGACGGAGAAACCGTGACCGTCAATAATATCCCGACAGGCTCGGTATATCAGATAACGGAGGCCGGGGGCTGCTATACCTCAGCATATGAGATCACCAACGACAGTGCTGAAGGCTCTGTCCGCCAGACAAAGGGAAGCACCATGAACAGAAAAAACACGCCGCTCAGCACTCAGTCTGAAACTGCTGATGAGGGCGAGGATATTCTTGTCACCTTCACAAATACCAAGGACGTCCGTCAGGATCTGATACTAAAAAAAGAGACGGACATTACAGATAATAACGACAGGTTTGAATTTGAGGTGACGCTGCTGGAGCTTCCCGAAAACGAGGTTGTTGAGATAGAGCAGCACAGCGGAGAGAACGCCGAGCTTTATCGTGAAAGTGCTGACGAGCTTGGGCGACTTGAGGGACTGACGGTGTTCCTCAGATCCGGAGAATACATTATATTCAGGCAACTGCCTGTGGGAACCATGTATCGCATCACAGAAAAAAGCTCACATTACCTCGCTTCCTACACTCTGACAGACAACGGCAGCCGAGAAGGAGAAGCTATCCTGTGCAGCGCCGGTTCCAACAGTCTTTCACAGCAGCCCTTGACCACGGAGACAGAAACAGTCAACGAAGGCGAGGAGGTGACCGTAACCTTTACCAACAGTAAGCAGCAGCATGATGTATCCGTAACAAAACGTCTTGATATGACCAACAGCGATCTGTCCTATGCGGAATACAGCCGCATGAGGTTTGATTTTGAGATAGATCTTACCGGACTGGAGCAGGGAAAGACATACACGGTGGAATTCACCTCTGACGACGCAACAGGTATCCTCCGTACCGAAAACCTTATGGCACGATCGGACGGTACAGCAAAATATACGGTTGTGCTCCGGCAGAATCAGACCTGTCATCTGCGTGATCTTCCCGAAGACGCCCGCTATACCGTAACAGAGAAGGCTGCAAAATTCTATCTGGCTGAGTATGAAATTACCGGCAATGAAGGCGCGGTTATCAGTCGTGCCTCATTTGCCAATAAAGCGACCAATACAGCATTATCCACAGCCGAGGAAGTTGTTGATGCAAACGATCTTGACGTCAATATTGTCTTTACCAATCGTTACAGCGCTTCTGATTATGTTCTGCCTAACGCCGGAGTAACAGATCTTCGTCTTGTTATGGCAGCCATGCTTTCGGGAATGTTGCTGTTTGGAGCTGTGTACCTCTTCATCAGCAGAAAAAGGAAGACATAATAATCAAATAAACTATCCCTGAATGAGCTCATCCGCCATGAGTACCAAAATGGTATTTATGGCGGATGTTTCTTTACCTCGTTTGACGGTAATATATTCTATATAATTATCAGATATTATTATGATCGAAGACTTGTCGTGTATTCTTTCGATTATACATTATTTTTTCTTGATAAAAATCGATACCTTGACAATATTTTGATAAATTGTTATGATTATTATCAATAAGTATCGGTAAAATTGTATAAAAAGTCAATTTTGAAGTATTATTTGAATAAAATGAAAGAATATATTAGCTAAATCAAAAAACGCATTTCTGCGGTCAATAGTTGCCGTAAATTCATAAATTACATTAGAAAGAGGGAGTATTGAATGACAGGAACAAACAGAAGGATATATAAGCTGATATCGCTTGTTACGGCAATAATGATTGTCTGCTCGTGTTTTCCCGTATTTGCTAATAATACGGGAAAAGTAAGCGCGCTTGACCCTGTGGAAATAAAATCCTTCAAAACAGGCCTGACCGAAGGCGCAGAAAAGCAGGATGACGAAAAATATGTGTGGACTCCGCTTGTATTCAGCAGCGGACATCAATTCATACTCCCGTTATCAAGGTCATCACTCACCGTGATTTAGTTCGTCGTATCGCTGAGTTGACGGAAGAAATTGAAGAACTGAAATCCGAAAAGGCTCGTTTGCTTATCGCTATGGAACGTACAGATGATAAAGATGTATCTACAGTCAATGATAGCCTTGACAGAATGAAATCTGCTTTGACGGAGTTAGACAAACGAAAAGAAAAATATACTGCCGAGCTGAACGAAGCCTTACAGCAATATGCCGAGTACAAGGAACAAGCCAAAGAATTTAATGAAGGCGAAATCGGAAAGGCACGTTTGGATATTCGCTCCGATAAAGAGCGCAATGCCCTTAATCAGATTTCAAATTCTTACGGCGAACATTTCTCTCGCAGCACATTTTTCAGCAGCGTCCGTGACGCCGATATGAAGCTCGACGACGATATTGATATGCAAGCTGTCCGTGAATACGCTTATCAGCAGCGC
>ONFW01000254.1 GCA_900317215.1 uncultured Eubacteriales bacterium
AAACAAAACAGACTGCCATAATAAAACGGCAGCCTGTTTTTTTAGGGGAGATCATATTACATGCATGTCATTCATCATAAGTGCTGATAAGCTCGCGGAGATATTCCTTGTATTCGTCACAGACCTCCTTCGGAAAGATAAGCTTTACGTCCTTTCCGAAGCCGCTGAGCCATGCAAAAAACTGAGGGCTTTTCTGAACCGTCACCGAGCAGCGGAAGAAGCCGGGGTCATCATCATGATATATGCTTATATTCTTGCCGAAACGGTCGGCAATAACGCTTGCAAGCTCATTGTTTACCCTGAGCACGATATTGATGTCTTCTCCGCCAAACATCGAAAAAGCGGTATCGGCATATTTCTCAAAATGTGTATCCGCAAAATACCTGCCGCCGTCTCTGCTCTCATCAAGACAGGTAACGTCCTTCATTCTGTCAACGCGGAAGGTCCTTTCCTTTTGAGTATCCGAATCAAAGCAGATAACATAGTAGTATTCGTTCTTCCAGACCAAAGCGAAGGGGCTCTGGACATAAAGCCGGTCTGCACCGTCCTCCGAGGTCTTGTTCACAGAAGTGAGTTTTTCCGTTAAGGCAAAATCGACCACGGTCTTCTGATAGTGAAAGCTTATTTTCTTGTGACCGACTATCGCTCTGTGTATCGCATCTATGCTGTAGATAACCGCCTTATTGTCACCCTTTACGGCATCTTCAAGATAGACCTGACGGTTTACCAGACTGTCAGATCCTTCGGTTGTGAGATTCTGCAGCTTTTTGATGATCTTTTTTGTTTTGTCTGCGGAGATGAACCTTGAGGCGCTCAGAGCATCAACTATCATTTTAAGCTCTGCAAGCTCAAAATCCTCATTCAGTATCATATAATATCCTTTGCGGGTATTTTCTATTTCATATCCGTATTTTACAAGGCTTTTTATATAATTATAAACCGATTTTCTGTCGGCAGAAAGCGAATACTTGTCCTCAAGCAGCTTTATCAGGCTGTTTGCGCTCATGAATCTGTCTTCGTCCTCCTGAGTCTTGATCTTACTGTTTTCCTTAAGCTCATCAAGCACATATAGTATCTTAAGTCTGTTATCTCCCTTTGACATAACGGCACCCCCAAAGCATCCAATATCTTAATAAAATCATTATACCATTAAAATATAAATCTATCAAGATTATTATTATAATATTTCTAATAATAAGTTCATAAAATATATTTATTTTTTGTATACATTTACAGAAGCATGGCAGACGAACATTTTTAGTCAGTCGCTTCAAGCGACAAAAAAACGCACGCAAGCCCTTGCAAGACTTGCGTGTGAAGTTTTTTTAATACCGTCGCAGCATCATTTCTGTTTTTCAGAGTATCCTCCTTAGTCAGCGGTGGTGACCGCCGCCGCCTCCGCCGAAATGACCGCCTCCGCCGCCGTGGAAGCCTCCTCCTCCGCCGCCGCTGCTTGACTGTATTCTCACCTTTGTCATGTGACTGCCGAGATAAACGTCCTGTGAATCTCTCATTATCATATTGTTCCTTGAGGTATACATTGAAGCCGAAGCAGGCGCCTTGAATTTATATTTATTCCTGATATGGATGCTTATTCCTGCAGCTATGGAAGCGCCTGCCGCAAGTCCTATCAGTAAGCCTGCCCACCAGTAGAAATAAGGCTTCAGCCAGCTATGGACTATTCTTCCGAAAAACTCATAGCCGTATTCTCCGGTGCGGACGTCAGTATAGTAAATGCCATGAACAAGACCCTTTGCCTTGAAATCCTTAAGCGCCCGACAATATTCCTCAAAGCCTTTGACGACCTCGGGAATGTCCGGCGCCTTACCGCTTGGGGGAAAATGATCCTCCATGATATAGAGAATGTCGGACACCCTGTTCGGCGAACCGTCGTCACCGTTAGTATAATAGAGGAACGCTTCATTTGAGGAAAACATAAAATCATAGGCATTGTAATAGCCGTCGAAATCCGCATAAAGATACACAGTACCGTTGTAAATATCCGTACCGAAAATGTACTGCGAGCCGGACCATGCCATTTTCTCGATCAATTCATCAGATCTTCCCTGAGAGGCAACAAAGATAACAATATTGAACTGTATCTCTCTTGACGCATCATTCATTGCCTTGACAATAGTGTTTGCCTGTTCCGCAGAGAACATTCCACCCTCATCAACAAGATAGGTCGTTTCGCCCATATATTCCCTCAGATCGAGTGTCTGCTCTTCGCTGCTGTCTGCTAAAATATAGTCGGGATGAAGGAGATCGGGATTTTTACCGTAATAAGCCGGCTCGGTCTTCGGGGGCTTTGGATTTTGCTGAGGCTGCGACACCTCATAATCAGAGCTTTCATAGTACTCAGGGATCAGCCATTTCTCGTCGTATTCCAGTGCTGAGCTTTCTTCGGTGAAGAACATATCTATATCAGCCAGACTCAACTCCTCGCCTGTTTCGCTCGGAGTATCATACTGCATCATAAACTGAGAAACGGTATATAACCCCATTTCCTTCATGCGCTGTGATCGGGCAGTATCATCGCCATAATCCTTTTCCATGACATTATTCATTATCATGCTGCAGATATCCGGCTTGCCGTCAGTTCCTACGTGATAATACTGCAGTGCTTCCCCGCAAAGGTTCATGCAGCTTTCGCTGCTGATCCCGCTGCAGTCAAGATATACAAAGACAGTGCCTTCAGAGTAATAATAATTCATGTCAAGATAGCTCATGCCGTCAACAGCAAGAGTGCGCGCATCGACCTTTGTTCTCTCTACGCCGCCCATATAGATCCCGAGCTTGAAATTCGTTGCTTCATAATATAACTTCATTGTACGGACAAGCTCGTCCACATCATATTCGGTCATTACGTCTGTCTCATCATAGAAATAAACATAGCCGTCCGTTATGGCATCCGCCATGTTAAAATCATCTGTATCCGCATTTACGGTCAAAACGGCTCCCGAAGAAAACAGAAGACACATAAGACTGAACGCAGCAAAAGCGGAGGCTATTCTTTTAAAAAGCTTTTTCATGCCAGAAAATACCCCCCAAAGAAAATAGCGAGGGTTATCAATGCGGCAATGAGTATACAGAATGCCGTAAGCTTTCCCTTGGAAACAGGCAGCTCACCTGCCACCTTGCCGCTCTGACCGTTAACGGCATATTCCCACATCTTTCCCTTATATTCAAAGGTCATGAACCATACCGGCAGAAGCATGTAATCCCAGCTAAGGGTATCTGTCCTGTTGAACTGCTGCTTCGAGACGAGAGCCGAATAATTAGTAGTAGATTCGAGCAGCCTGCCGTTATTTGAGTACATACGATCCTGTATCCTTGGAAACACCTGTTCCTTATCAACATCGTATTTATCCGCATAGAAGCCGCTGAGATACGCCATATTGAACGGTTTTGCCTCAGCATAATTATAAGGCTCGATAGATTCCATAAGAAGATCGTCTATCTTCTTTGAGCCGTCCGCAGGCACGCCCTCATAGTTTATTGTCGCCTCACGTACAACCCTGTATCGCTTTGTCTCGGTATATCTGTAGTTTCCCGACGTCCACGACCGTATATTCTCACCTATCGCCTCCAGCTTGGAGGAGGTCGATGACTTTGCCACCCAGAACGGCACGTACAATCCCGTGAGCTTATCCAGCTGTGCAGTAGAGATAAGATCCTTGGGAATGAAAAACTTTGACCTTGCCCATTCGTTAAAATAATTGACTGCTGCATCTTTGTCAAAAACAAAAGGCAGCACCATAGATGGACGATACATTCCGTCCACTCTGCCCTTCAGGATAACGGGGTTATGACAATAATAGCAGAATGACGCCGCAGTATTTCCGTCAGAAATGATCTCGGCTCCGCAGCTCGGGCATGAATAAAGCTGTGTTTCCTCGTTGAATTTCTCACGCTCGCGCCTTTCAGCTTCGGTTATTTCCGGCTCAGCGGGAAGCTGTCCCTCCTCAAGTCCGGAGTATTGCTGCTCCTGCTCCATATATCTGAGCATAAAGTCAGTCACCTCAGCTTCGGTAAAGGTGCTGCGGCAATACTCACATGTAAAGTGTTGAAGTGTAGGATCAAATTTCAGATCAGCATAGCAGTTTGGACAATGAAATTGTTTAGCATCGATCGCCATTGAAATCCTCCTTTCTTATTCCTGTATCAGTAATATGATACTATATTATAAACACCTGTGTCAACGAAAACAGTTGTTATTATAAAAGAGAAAAAAGCGGAAAACTCCGCTTTTTAATCAAGGGGTCATTTACCGAAAAGCCCGCCGATGTTTCCGATCCCCCCGAGCTTATCAAGGCTTATCTTAGTCTTTACTCCTTCGACAATAGCCTGCATCTGCTCAGGCGGTATATTGCCCGCAAGCTCCTTGACGGTTCCCAAGGGATCCTTTCCGAATTTATCCTTCATTGCTTCATCGCCTGTGATCTTTGCAGCTATCTCGCCTATTTTTTCCTTGATGTCCATTTTCAGCACTTTCCTTTCATTTATTGTTTGTGGCTCAGCACAGATACTATCAAAAATATACACCAAAACAAAATCAAAGTCAATATGCGCCGGAGAACCCTTTTCCGGCGCCGGGAAACCATTTTTCTGGCGAAAAAGGGGGTCTTCTTCCTCTCCCTGAACATGTTTTTGTAATAATAGCTTTACATCACGATAATTCTCTGCTTTCACTCTTTCATTTCGTATACGATCGTGATATAATTATATTATTATTACTGATGATGGGGTGATACCTATGGTAATTACAATTTCGAGACAATTCGGAAGCAGAGGCAGGGATATCGGCTTTTCACTTGCCGAAAGCCTCGGTATAAGCTTCTACGATAAGGAGCTTATTTCCCTTGCTGCTAAAGAGAGCGGTATGAATGAGGATTTCTTTGAAAAATTCGATGAACGGGCGTCAAACAGCCTGTTGTATTCTCTATCTCTCGGTGCAGCCGCCACAATTGCGAGTGAGTACGGCACTACACCTGAAACCACCGTAAACGATAAGCTGTATCTTCTGCAATACAATATCATCAAAAAGATCTCCGAAGAAGCCTGCGTTATCGTCGGCAGATGCGCCGATCATGTTCTTGCAGACAGGAAGGACTGCGTAAAGGTCTTCGTTTACTGCGACCTGGACAAAAGAGTAGAGCATATCACCCAAAAATACAAGCTCACACCTGACAAAGCAAGGGCGCTAATTAAAAAGAACGACAGGGCAAGAGCAAACTACTACAATCATTATGCCTCAGGCAAATGGGGAGAGCCTGAAAACTATGACCTTTGCATAAACAGCGCACGGCTTGGCGTACAGGGCGCATGCGACCTGATCTCGGAATACCTGCGCCTGACGGGAATTTACTGAAATACAAATGAATAAAGGAGCTACAGCATGAAAAACTATACTTTTCTCGGGAGATCCGACGGCAGAAGGTTCTGCATTGAAGGAATTGATGTATTTTCGAGCAAATGGCAGTCTCTTGGCGAATGCGATATCGTGCTTGAGCCTGACACAAAAAAACCGTACAGCTTTTCGATATACAGGATAGCAACCCCCTCAAAGACTATCACCTTTTTAGCGGGAAGATTCACAGACAATTCATGGGGCTTCTATCAGTCCCCTGATGAAGATGAATAATACCATTAACAGGAGGAGAAAGGAAATGCTTGACAATCTCAGAATAAATGAATTGCTCGATCTTGAGCATACCGTTGCGGCTGACATTTTCAGCGGACTCACCTATCCGTGGGAGGCTCTGCCAAGGATCAGCGAATTTATCATAGCCCTGGGCAAGACTCTTTCACCCGATGAATACGACCTAATAGGAGACGATATCTGGGTAGCAAAAACAGCAAGGGTCGCTCAGACAGCATATCTTCACGGGCCGCTGATAATCTGCGATGATGCTGAGATAAGGCACTGTGCCTTTATCAGAGGAAGCGCTGTCGTCGGAAGAGGATCTGTTGTAGGTAATTCGACGGAGCTTAAAAACTGCATTATCTTTGACAACGCTCAGGTGCCGCACTATAATTATATAGGCGACTCCATACTCGGATATAAGTCTCACCTCGGAGCCGGAGCTATCACCTCAAACCTCAAGTCTGACAGAAGTCTTGTTACGCTGCCCGTAAACGGAGAAAAATTTGCAACAGGTCTTAAGAAATTCGGCGCAATAGTAGGAGATCATGTGGAGGTCGGGTGTAATTCGGTGCTTAATCCCGGCACGGTAGTGTGCAGAAATTCCACCGTATATCCTCTATCCATGGTAAGAGGAATAGTACCGCCAAACACGATATACAAAAAACCGGGCGAGCTTGTGGAAAAAAGATGACAGACGTAAGGACGGTCACGCACAAATGTGCTGACCGCCCTTTTTATGTATAGTAAGCTATTCTTCTTAGGGCTTCGAGGTCGGCTTTGAACAGCGCCGTTTTAAGCTTTGGCTTGTTCTGCCACAGCAGCTCTATAGAGGCTTCTATCAGTTCACCGTCAGCCTTTTCCGGAGCATAAAGCTCCTTGTACCAAGACTGAAGCTCTGCGATATCGGAAAAGCCTGTTTTTTCAAGTATATACCTCTGTTCTGAAGCTTCACATTCGGCAATATAGCCTGCAGTAAAATATCCTACGGCTTTTCCGTGAGGTACGCCCTTTCTTATTGTCATCGGGTAGCTCAGAGCATGAGGAAGAGTTGTGCTTGTCAGAGCTATCGCCCTGCCGCCCATTAATGAAGCATTCATCATAGTCTGCATAAGCTCCTCGCTCAAAAAGCCGCCCTCAATAGCCTCTCTCGTACCGCGCCACAGATCAAGCCCCTTGTCCGCTATAGTCCTGCTCATATCCGTTGCCCTTGTGTTCAGCCTGCTTTCGATGAGGTGCGTGAGAGCATCGAGAGATGTATTCCGAAGAAGCTGAAGGGGAGCGGTTTTCAGATATCTGCCGTCAACAAGGGCAAGGTCGGGAAACAGTCTGTGTGCTACTGATTTTTTTGTGCCGGCTGCTGTCAATGTCAGAACGCTCACCGGAGTGACCTCAGAGCCTGTACCGCAGGTCGTGGGTATCAGGGCAAGGGGTAGCCTTGTGTCGCTTTCTCCTCCGTAAAGAAGCTCTGAGGATATCTCTCCCTGAGCAAGAAGAAATGCTATCGCTTTTGCAGCGTCAAGAGCTGAGCCGCCTCCCACTCCGATAACAAAACCGGCTTTTTCCTCTCTTCCGAAATAAGCCGCTCTCAAAACGGTCTCAACACTCGGGTTTTCCTCCACTTCATCAAACACATAGTATTCTCTGCCGCCTGATGACAGCGCAGAAATAACATCATCGAGAGAACCGTTTTTACGTGACGACCCTCCGCCTGTGACTATCAGCGCCCTTCTGCCGAGGGCAGCAAGCTCATCTGCGTGCAGTCTCACCGCATTTATTTCACTGTATACCTTTACAGGTCCGTTCATATCAGTCTCCCCTATATATCAAAGCTTACGGAGCCGTCCGCTAAATGATACACTGCGCCTGCTACCCTAAGCCCGTTTTCTTCTTCCTTATGTATCTCAAGGCTGCTTTCGATTATCTCCATGCTTCTTCTGACATTCAGACAGCAAGCCCTGTAGGGATCCTTCTCTTCGCCTATAGCAAGCCTTATCTCGTCGGTTATGAACTTGATATACCCCTCCGGGTCATGATTTATAGCAGCATCAACAGCGCCGCAATGATCGTGTCCGAGCACAACTATCAGCTTCACTCCTAAATGCGTAGCTGCGTATTCCACTGAACCGAGCTGATGATCGTCCATAACATTTCCTGCCACACGGATATCGAACAGCTCTCCTATTCCGGCATGGAAAATACTCTCCGGTATCACCCTTGAATCCGAGCATGAGATTATCACTGCGTAGGGCTGCTGACCGTGAAGAGCCGTCTCCCTCCTTTTGCTCAGAGATACATCCGGATAACTCTTTTCGTTCTCAACATACATCCTGTTGCCCTCTTTGAGCTTTTCAAGCGCCTGAGCCGCAGAAAGATTATTTACCTGATGCATTTTTTGTCACTCCTTTTTATTCCTCCGCCGAGCCGATGAGTCTGCGCAGCTCATCAGAGCTGTACAGCATGGTTTTGCCCAGATCAAAGCCGTCCGAGACAGCGGAAACCGCAGGCAGTCTCCCGGCAAGATCGGCTCTCAAAGCACGGACATCGAGCTTGCCGTTATCGTTCAGCGGAAACCGATCATAAATAAATATATGCGAGGGTATCTTGTATGAGGAAAGCTTCCTTTTCAGCTCGGATAAAACAAAGGCAGCGAAGCTCTCACTGTTCTCAGCGGACATAAGCTTCTCCGTAACTATACATGCCTCAACACTCTCTCCCCATATCCTGTGAGGAAAGCCCATTACCTTGGCCTCTCTCACTCCGTCTATGGCAATTATTGCCTGCTCTATTTCGAGTGGGGAAATGTTTTCTCCGCAGCGGACTATTATATCCTTGATCCTGCCCGTGAGCTGCAGCATATCTCCGTCGATCAGCCTTCCGATATCACCCGTATGCAGAAACCCTTCTTCGTCAAAGGGCGCCGAGTCTCTTCCTGATCCGAAATAGCCGTTCATCGAGCAATAGCCCTTAACGACAATTTCTCCGATCTCTCCGTGTGCAACAAAGCCTGTATCCTCTCTCCATACTCTTACATCAAGCTGCGGAAGGATATGTCCCACCGATACAGCCCTTATCTCCAGCGGGTCATCGGGAGCCTCTACCGATATAACAGGTGAGCACTCAGTCTGACCGTAGCCGCAAAGTATCCTTGCGCCGCCGAATTCACGCTCGAGCCGCATCATTTCAGTAGGTGTGGTGAAGCCTCCCCCTACAATGCAGAGATTGAGTCTGCCCTTTACTTTTTCGTCAAAGTCCTTCAGTCTTGTCAGCATAGCATATACCGCTCCAACGGACGCCATATCGTCTATTTTTCCGCTGCCGATAAGCTCAGAGATCGCCTCCGGCTTTAGCCGGGGAGTCAGATATATCCTTTTTCCGCAGGACAGGAAAACATGACAGACAAGCAGACCATAGCTGTGAAAAAGCGGCAGACCTATAAACAGTGAATTCCCGAGTCCGTCCTTAAGTATCTCATAAGCGCCGAGGGCATCATTGATAACTGAATATGACGACAGGCAGACCGCCTTGGGCTTTGATGTTGTTCCTGTCGTAAAGATTATTGCCTGCGTATCATGGGCATTTGTTCCCGCTGACCTTAAGGGCAGCTCAGCAGGACGGGCATTGGCAAGAACAGACAAGGGTATGACCCTATCCTGCGAAATGCCCGCAAGCTCTGCTGCTCTGAAGGGGGCCTCCGGCTGCAGAGCAGCAGCTCTGTTTTCGCCATAGAGCATCATC
>ONFW01000016.1 GCA_900317215.1 uncultured Eubacteriales bacterium
TAAAGTTTATATGGAATGTCTGTCTCATGACGATTTCTTACCTCCATACAATCTTTTATTTCTCAGGAACTTGTAGCCTGAAATTGATTTGAGCATAAGTCTTGAAGCGCCTACGCCCATGATGAAGTTGGAGATAACTCCGATAAGGAGAGTATAGCCGAAGGCGTAGATAAGACCTGTTGTGGAAACGCCGAAAATAGCCGAGAAGATATTTGCGGGGCCGAACACAAGGATAAGTATTACCGCAACAATGATGACTGTGATGTTTCCGTCAAAGATAGCGGAGAAGCTGCCCTTTGTACCGTTGCGTATACAGCCGTCGAGGGTCTTGCCTGTCCAGAGCTCGTCCTTGATCCTTTCTGCGGTGATGATGTTGGCGTCAACGCCCATACCAATGGAAAGAATAAGACCTGCAATACCGGGAATGGTCATTGTGAAGCTGGGGAAAACGGGGAAGTAGCCCGAGATCGCAGCAATGGAAATAGCCATTTGTCCGAGAAGGGCAACAAATGCGATAAAGCCCGGCAGCCTGTACATGATGAGCATGAACAGGAATATCAGGATCATTGCTGCAATGGCAGCGTAGCCCATTGCCTCAAGAGCGGAATTGCCAAGAGAGGGGCTTATCGTGCTGTAGCTCTCAACCTTCAGACCGAAGGGAAGAGCGCCGGCGTTGATCGTATTGGCAAGCTTGGCAGCGCTTGCTGCATCAAAGTCACCGCTGATAACAGCTACACCGTCGGTAATTACATTGCTTACGGTAGGAGCGGATATGCAGGTATCGTCCATCCAGATAGAGATAGTCTTACTCAGATTAGCCTTTGTTGCATCCGCAAACTTTGTCTTGCCCTCATCGTTCAGTTCAAGCATAACAACATGCTGATGAAGACCGTTGGAGCTTGTCTGATAGTTGCTGTAGGCCCTCTTGACGTCCTTGCCCTCAAGTATCAGCTCGCCGTCCTGATCGGTGCCCTGCCTGAAGGCGAGGCTTGCGGTTGCCGAAAGCTCTTTGATAGCATTGTCGGGATCATAGTTCGTCTCGTCGGACTTCCACGGGAAGCGCACGGTGATCCTGTCGTTTGTGTAGTCGGGATAGATTTCGTAGTCGGTGACGTTCTGATTAACAAGTCTCAGCTCAAGGATAGCCTTTACGGATTCCATTTCTTCGTCCGTGGCGTCCCTGCCGTCAGGTGCGAAAACTGCCTCAACACCGCCGTTGATGTCGATGCCCCATCGAATATCGTTAATACCCTTGATGTAGGTGATCTTAAAATCACCGTTTTCCCCGTATACACCGAAAATAGAGGTATAGGCGAGGGCGAGGATTATAACAAAAACGATGAAGAACACCGGTTTGCCAATTCGTTTCATACGGTATCCTCCAATTTTGTACTATTGTGTCCGGCTATGTAAACGGTGGAGAGCGTCTGTTGACGAAAACGCTCAAAGCACCAAAAACATACAGACATATCGAATACAATTATATAATTTTTGTCTATAAAAGTCAAACATTTTTTGCTTTTTACAGAGGTTAAATATTGATATTATTTCAGAAGGAAGGGGTGATTATGTCTGCAAACAAAGAAATAACAGGCTTTCGCCTAATCAAAAGGGCTATAATCATATAACATTAAACGATTCTTGGATATAATCAACAAAAATAACGCAAAACATTTGTAAGACGAAAATCCGATACAGAAAATAAAACAAGCAGGCACATTCCTCATCAAAGGAGGAATGCCCTGCTGTATCAGACCGGTCTTAATCCTCGGTGAGCTTTTCAAGGGCTGCCATCTTCACGCAGATGCAGAAGATATCCATAGCCTTTTCAAGCTCCTCAATAGGAGGATAGGTAGGTGCGAGACGTATGTTGCTGTCATCGGGATCCTTGCCGTAGGGATAGGTGGCGCCCGCGCCCGTCAGTACAACGCCTGCCTCCTTGCAAAGAGAAACAACTCTCTTTGCACAGCCCTTCATTACGTCCACGCTTACAAAGTAGCCGCCGTTGGGCTTGGTCCACTCGGCAACGCCAAGGCCTGCAAGCTCTTTGTCAAGTGTATCGAGCACCATGCCGAAGCGCGGCTCGAGAACAGCTCTGTGCTTCTGCATGTGGGCAAGAACACCGTCCTTGTTACCGAAGTATTTTACGTGACGGAGCATATTCAGCTTATCATAGCCGATAGTCTGGAAGTTATAGCGTTTTTTGAATACTGCAAGGTTGTTTTCGGAGGCTGCCATAGCCGCAACTCCTGCGCCCGGGAAGGTCACCTTTGAGGTGGAGCAGAACTCCAGCACCATGTCTTCCTTGCCGGTTTTCTTTACCTCGTCAAAGATATTGAGCAGGGTGTCGGGAGTGCCGTTTATATCGTGGATAATATAGGCGTTGTCCCACATGATCCTGAAATCCTTTGCGGCAGGCTCGAGAGAGGCAAAGCGTCTTACAGTTTCGTCGGAGCAGGTCACGCCCTGAGGGTTGGAATACTTGGGGACGATCCATATACCCTTTATTGCCGGATCTGATGATACGAGCTTTTCAACAACGTCCATGTCGGGGCCGTCCTTAGTCATGGGAACGGTTATCATCTCTATGCCGAAATACTGAGTTACTCCGAAATGCCTGTCATAGCCCGGAGCGGGGCAGAGGAACTTTATCTTCTCCTGCTTGTTCCAGGGCTTCTCACCGCTGCAGCCAAGCTCCATAAGGCAGGCGATAGTATCGAACATCATGTTGAGGCTCGAGTTGCCGCCGATAAAGACGTTCTTTTTGTCAACGCCCATAATATCAGCAAAAAGCTGCTTGCAGCAGTCGATACCGTCAAGGTTGCCGTAGTTTCTGCAGTCGGGACAGTCGCTTACCGAAAAAACATCGTCAGGCTTCAGAATGCTGAGCATATCGTTGGAGATATTGAGCTGCTCTGCACCGGGCTTTCCTCTTGCCATATTGAGAGAAAGACCCTGAGCCTTATATGCCTCGTACGCTGCTGAGAGCTTTTCGTATTCCTCTTTAAGCTCATACCTTTCCAAAGATGAATAGTTGGACATGATACTTCCTCCTGAAAAAATAATAATTAAAGAAATTCATAAATACGTCAAAATACTACATTATTCTAATATATGCAGATAAAAAATGCAAGTGATATTTCGGAATCCTGCAAAAATCATTGTTTTAACAAATTAATTCGCAACCGCTCCGCTTTTTTTGGGGCTTATCTATAAGGCAGGAGCGGTATATTTCCGGATATTTCCCGAAAAAACCGGCTTTTGGACGGTCGGCGTATGTTCCGTCGTTCTGTTCCGCACCGGGGCGGTCATTGATCTGTCATTACCGGCATAATTATCTGAGTAGTGTGCTGACGTTTCAAAGGAATGGATTTCATATATCCGCCGCCCGGGAACGGGCATTGCGGAAAATCTGAACATTAATATATCTTCAGGCAATTATACAGACAGCAGAGGAGAGGATATGCTTGCTGAAAAAGACGGTCATGCTACTGATAACAGTTTTCTTATTTTCGGGGACCTCGTGTGCCTTGGCGCCGCCGCATTCTCCTGCGGAGGAGATAGCTCTTCATAGCTGGTATCTTTCCGGTCAGAAGGTAAGGCTCTCGTTTGAGGGGGACGAAATGACAATAAGGTCTGAGGGATCTGATGACAGGATATATCTGAAGGGGAAATACTTTACAGACGAAGATAAGCTCACGGTGCTCTCCGACGACTGCGGAACGGTGATAATGACATACAGGCTTGTCGCTGACAAGCTCGAGCTGACCTATGCGGGAAGGACGGCGGAACTTGTAAAGGATAGCTCCTTTATAGATATTCAATAAAAAGGAGAGCGCTGGTTGTGCATTTTGTACGAATTATCGGTAACAATTTTGTAATGTAAAAAACGACAAAAATAACAAAACATGTTTATTTTAAAAAACAAAAATGATATAATCAATATGATTAGCAGCAGAGTCTATTATGACAAATCCAACTGCTGCAAATAAAACAAAGGAGAAGATAACCTATGAGTGCTAAGAAACTCACAAAGCGTATCATAGCCTCCGTAGTATCGGCAATGCTGGTGCTTAGCTGCTTTGTTCTCCCCTCCGTATTCGTAAGAGCGGCTGAGGAAACAACGGTCAACATCCACTATTTCCGTGAAGACGGCAACTATGGTGCGTGGGATGTGTGGGCGTGGGCAGAGGGGCTTGACGGCGCTGCTTATGCTTTCACGGACAACGGTGATTCAAACGGCGCAGTTGCCTCCGTAACACTCACCCAGTCAACCTCCAGCCTCGGCTTTATCGTAAGAAAGCCCGACTGGAGCGCTAAGGATCCTGACGGCGACCGCAAGGTCGATCTCAGCTCCGTAGTATCAGGGACAGTTGAGGTTTATTGTGTTGCAGGCTCCGAGCTTGAGGACTTCACGGTAAACTATGACAACGCAGTTCAGGGTCTTAAGGTAAAGACCGCTGCAGCTTCAACCAAGACAGAAGTCAAGGTTGAGTATACAATGGCTGCAGACCTCATCATCACTGCAGAGGATTTCACAATCACATCTGCTTCCGGTGCTGAGGTAGCGATCGCCTCCTACGAGTCTGATACAGCAACAACTGCTGTTCTTACTCTTGCTGAAGAGCTTGACTATTCTAAGGATTATACTCTTGCCTTCGGCGGCTCACAGCTCAAGATCACACTTCCCGACTATTTCTCAAGCGCAGAGTTCGAGGAAGAGTTCACCTATGACGGTGACGACCTCGGTGCTATCGTTGAAAACGGCGGCACAAACTTCCGCGTATGGGCTCCTACAGCAGAGAAGGTAGAGCTCAACATCTATGCGGCAGGCAACGGCGGAGACGCTGAGTCTGTTGTAACCATGGAGAAGGCTGAAAAGGGTACA
>ONFW01000036.1 GCA_900317215.1 uncultured Eubacteriales bacterium
CCTCAGGCTTATCAGCAGCCTCAGCAGCAATATGCTCAGAGCTCAGAGCAAACCGTACCTGTTCAGGACAACCCCTTGCTGCCACCGTTTAATCCCGAAAACTCAAACGGATGAACAGGATACATGCATATAAAAGAAAGAAGGATAATTAAATGACCGTAATTGACATCAGAAATATTTTTTCCGACAGACACGTCGAGCTTGTCGATGTCAACCCCTATTACATATACTACGCAGAGGAAAAGAACGAGGACGGACATAACGACCTTTTCATTCTCGAATACAACCGCAGAACAAGAAAAGAACGTCTTATAATGAACTATTCTCTTGACGACCCGACATACATTCAGCACATATTTGCATTTGAGAAAACTATAGTTCTTATTCTCGAAAACGGCTCAAACAGCTTCTGGCTCATTGAGATCGAGAAAAAGAGCGGCGGCGAGATGAGCCGCAGAAAAATCGTTTGCACGGGCTGCTTCAAGGATTGTATGGCTCTCGACAGCGAGCATATACTTGTATATATGTCCCCTGATGAGGACAACAGAGATATCTTTGACAAATATAAGGAGCTCACAGGCTGCGACTGTCTGTGCTATCTCTACAACCTGAAGACCAACCATAAGTATTTCGTAAACGCCTCTCTTATAGCCCGCGCAGGCTGCGAGAATCTCAAGCTCACAGAGGTCAGAGGCGAAAGCTATCTTATCCTGCCCGACCCCTACGCTGACGAGAGCATTAAGGAGCATTATTATCAGGAGCAGCGCTGGATAAATGCGGATATAAGAGACAACATCTGGCTCTGCAAAACATCTGTACTTATCGAGGAAATAGAGGCAGGCGTTGAGAAGATCTCCAAAAAATGCATAGCCAGCGCAGACATCAAGGCTCTTGTAAGATATCTCGGAACAAGCGGCAGCAAGGTATATTTCCGCGCAAAGGAGTTCCGCTCAGGCATAGAAAAGATCTGCAGCTACGACATAACAAAAAGCGACGCTGCACCTAAGGAAAAGCTTGCCGTTGAGGCGGCCATGGAGCCACCCAAGGACGGAACGGTATTCCTCATTGAGGAAAGGCCGTTCAAGGTATTCTCCGTGCAGGTCGGCAAGCATAAGACAGGCATCAAGGGAATGATAAACAGCGAAGCAAAATTCACCTTTGAAAACGAATTCGGAAGCTTCCTCACCTGCATTGAGAATCGCTACTGCGTAACAAGAAAAACCATTCTCAGCGAGGAAAGCAAAAAAGAATATACCTATTATTATATTTACGACTCCGTTACCGAAAAGCACGAAAGCTACGAATGCAGCTGTCATATAAAGGGCAACACACTTGTACTGTACTGAGGAGGTTGATGAAAATGAAAAGGCTGCTGACCATTATTTCTGCAGCCGTTGTTCTGACAACTCTTTCAGCATGTTCAAACAGCGTATCAACGCAGTCTGATAAAACAAACTCAGAAATTGAAAGCACCACAGCCCCGGAAAGCAGCACGGAGAGCACGGAAAGCACGGAGAGCATGGCAGAACAGAGCTCTCTCTCATCGGTCTCCACCGTAAGCAGCCGAGAGGAAAGCCGCTCGGAGCACCCTGTATCCTACAAAATTCCGGACGCAGAAAAGCCGACCGGAAAATCAAGCTCTCTTGATGCCCCGCTGGGGCTCAACGAATGGGGCTCCTGCGCAAAGTTCTGCACAAAGGAAGGAACGTATATCAATGTTCCGATAAGGCTGGTATCCGCCAGAAGGGGCGATTCAATATACGGTGAGCTGAAAGAAACTGTCGGCTCGGCAAGGTATCTTTTCGAGCCTAAAGACAATGAAGAATACCTTGTGTGCGAGTATGAGATCTGTCTTGACGGCTTTCCTGTGGCAGAGGGCGGAACTCTGTGCGACATCGAGGGCAATATAACCGGCACCAACGGCGAAGCCATAAAGCTCTCATCAGGCTCCTATTGGGGATCCACTCTTATCTCTCTCGATACAGAGACCTATTATTATGACGGAGTGATACATTCCCTGATATGCTCACCTATACCGAAAGAGATAAATGATTATCTCATCGTTTTAGGCGAGTACGGAGAAACACAGGCATATTTCAAGCCCGCATAAACGCATTGCAGCATTGAAACAAGCTGACAGGGCATGTGATAACAAGGAGGATAAGGAAATGAAAATATTAAACAAAATAGGAGACACCTTTTCGCAGACCGTAGATGTTATTGTCGAGAAAAACCGTCAGGCAGCATATATCAACAGGCTCAAGGCAATAATCCTGAGTGAGCAGGAGCGCATCAACAAGGCATATGTAGTATTAGGAAAGGAATTTGTCCGCAATAAAGAGGGCAAAAAGAGCAGCGGCTTTGATCCCGACGAGGTCATTGAAGAGATCGCCGATGCAAAGCTGAGACTTAAAAAAGCCCGTGCGCGTTACGAATATACCATCAGATACGGCATTCCGAAGCCGGGCATTAAGGCTGAGGAGGTAGTTGAGGCAGAGGTCGGCTGCGATCTGAGCGATGACGACAAAGAGGAGCAGGACATCACCATAGCATACGCAGACCCCACAGCAGAGACCGATGACGATGTTCTTGACGCAGTCATTGATGAGTGTATTGACAAGAAGGACGAATAAGCCCTTCATTGTTGGAATAAAGCCCGCAGATATGACCCGGCTTTAACAAAATATATCTGAAAAAAAAAGTACTGGCACGGTAGCCATTAGGGTTACCGTGCCTTGTTTTATACAAAAAAGCAATTTTTTAGCCTTCTTCTCAACGTCAGTGGATCATATACAGAAATCATACGCCTGAGAGGCTCTGTAGTCATCAATGATATCCTGAAGCGTTATACCGCTGAGATAGTTCACTATCGTGTCATACAGACCCCTCCATACCGGCAGCGTGATACATTCCGCCGCACGGGGACAATCGTTGCTCTCCCCCTCAAGACACGCCACAGGTGCAAGACTTCCTTCAGTCAGAGCAAGTATCTCCGCAACCGTACATTCTGAAGCAGGCTTTGCAAGCATATAGCCGCCCTGATATCCCCTGTTTGCCTTTAAAAGTCCTGTTCTGCTCAGCAAAGGCACTATCTGCTCAAGATATTTCTTGGATATGTTCTGTCTTTGCGCTATATCCTTCAGAGAGATATATCCGTCCTCCCTGTGCATACTGATATCAAGAAGCATCCTCAGAGCGTATCTGCCCTTTGTCGATATTTTCATGCCAGCCACCGCCTGTTAAAAAAGATATACCTATTATAACATAGGTTTTATATGATTACAAGTATTAGTTGCACCCTCCTGCGAAAATCAATTATGTGCTGCAAGTCATTCGGGGTACCCCTTTCCCTAAAACCGCTGAATGATGTTGCCCTGTGATTTTCTTTCTAACCACTTACCAAAGGCTATTGATTTATGCTATAATAATCTATCCAATATTCAAAAAACATATAACCGTCATGAAATGAAGGCTCTGTAAGAGAGTTATTTTCCTGTTACGGATACCAACAAGGGGAATAAAAGCATGAAGAAAAAAAACAAAACAACACATAAGAAGCTGAATGTCATATTAGGCTGGATAAAAATTACGATTGGTCTGCTGATATTTGCATTCGGCGTTCATATGACCATACGTGCAAATATCGGACTTGCGCCGTGGGATTGCCTCGGAATGGGCATTGCAAATCACACCCCGCTCAATTACGGATTATCTATGACACTTATCGCCGTTACCGTTCTTGTCATCGATATTCTCCTGAAAGAGAAAATCGGCTTTGGCACTGTTATAGATGCCTTGCTTACAGGTAATTTCGTTCAGATGTTCAACAATTCGGATCTGTTTCCCATGAGCGACAGCCTGTGGATCGGGATCGCCATTATGATAGCAGGCTTTGTTTTCATGGCGTTAGGCATGTGGGTATACATGAGCGCCGAGCAATGCTGCGGTCCGAGAGACGCACTTCTCGTCGGGCTTGGCAAAAGAATGAAAAGGCTTCCTATCGGGATCGTCGAGATACTTCTCTGGGGCGTTGTGCTGCTGTGCGGCTGGTTGCTTGGCGGACCGGTCGGTATAGGCACTCTGATAAGCACCTTCGGAGCAGGTCTTGTAATGCAGCTCGTATATTCCCTTATTAAATTTGAGCCGAGAGCGCTGCATCATAAGGATCTGGTCGAGACTGTAAGGATCCTTGCCGGCAGAAACAAGCCTGAGTCTAAGTAAAAAATTGTCGCAGGCACAGTTCTTGTTAAGGATACCGTGCCTGCGGCATTTCATTGAGCTTGGCCGGAACGCTGATTATTTTGTTCTTTTTTCGCGTTACAGCAACAGAGCTCCCGTTGATGCAGCTTATGTCTGCATTATCACAGCTTCTCTCGCACCCCGATATCCCGAAGGTATCATCACCCTCAATGAAGCTGAATTCCGCCTTGTACATATCATTTCTTCCGTCCACCTGTCTGAAGCTTATCCCCGTTAAGACTCTTATTTACGACAGGCTTTATCAGACATTCGTCGAAATTCCTATAGAAAACGGTTATCAACGCCCCCGAATTATTTTTTATGTATTGATTGAAAAATCCTGCAGTATTTGGTATAATCATAGATAATTATAGCTGCAATAAGAATCGGAGGATAATTCTAATGGATGAGAACATTTACAGAAAAGCCAGAAAAAAAGCCGCAAAACAAAAGCCTCTGCTGAACAACTGCGAAAGCGCTCAGGATCTTGTATATATAGAGCGGACAAAGCTTTTGGCCATTGAAAGCGGCGATAAAAATCCGAGTCCGGATGATGTGGTTTCCATGGCAAAGGTCTACGATGCTCCCGAGCTGTGTAACTATTATTGTACTCATCAATGTCCTATAGGCGGAGACAAGCCTGCTCTCATGTATGAGGATCTGAGTGAGATAGCCGTAAGACTGATGTCCGCTATCCACTTTCTCAGCGAAACAAAGGATACCATATACCGAGTGTTTGAGGACGGCAAGATAAACGACTATGAAGTCGACGACTTCAAAAAGATCATAGAAACTGTTAAAAAGCTCTCCTACAGTGCAGACTCTCTTGAGCTATGGGCTAAAAAGAACGGTTTTATCTGATCGTCAGCAAAAGATAAGGGAGGTCATCGAGAATGAAGAAAGCAAATATTCTGCTCTGCCTTGTCCTTGCAGCAGCCATATTGCCTGTTGCAGGATGCTCCGCAGCACAGCAGGTCAGGGAGAGCGTAAACTCAGTTGTAGGTCAGGCTACCGACTTTGAATATGAAAACGAAGCTGCCGCACTTGATAATGCAATCAGGGTGTTTTACTCCAAGGTCGTATCGGGAGAACTGAATTCCGTGACCGCAGGGAACCGTGTTTCGGCGCCACTGCCCCCGCAGAACGCCTCCTCCTCCGAAAGAAAGGAATGTGCAGCGAGACTTCCGCTTTACTCTGTTATTGAGGAGCAGGGAATGACCGCCCGATTCACTGATGAAAAGCTGAGTTATATGGTGTGCTGCGAAAACAAGATCCAGTATTTGTATTCCGAAAAAATAAAGGGCAAAAACTACTTTCCTATCTCCGGCAGCACTCCGCTCGGAGATATCCTGCTTGCCTGAGGTTCTGCAACAAGCGTAAGAATACTGCAGGTATTCTTTGCTTTTCAGATATAATCCAATTTAAGAAACGGAGGAAACAAAATGACTATATGCAAAAACTGCGGTACTGTATATGACGAGTATTACGGTGTATGCCCGAAATGCGGAACAATATACACTCCCGACGAGCCTGCTCCCTCAGAAATCGAACAGCCGAAAGCCCCCGAGCCTGATCTTGCAAGGCTCATCAATGAAACACCAAAGGCCGCAAGCACCGAGATACCGGTAATAAATTCAGATCCTGTCCCCGATCTTGACGCGACTATCCCGATGAATACAAAGCCCTTCGATCCCGACGCTACCGTCCCGATGAATACAAAGCCCTTCGATCCCGACGCTACCGTCACGATGAGTGCAAAGCCCTTCGATCCCGACGCTACCGTCCCGATGAACACAAAGCCCTTCGATCCCGACGCTACCGTCCCGATGAGAACTCCCGTTCAACAGCAGGAGCCTTATGCTCAACAGGCGCCGAATCCGTATTCACCTCCTCAAGTACAAGATCCCTACGCTCCCCCTGCTGACAGAAATTTCGGTCAGACACAGGACGTGATACTTCCGCCCGGCAATCAGGCAGGACAATACGGAGATCAATACAGCTCTGCGGAAACAGTTGTCTCGGTCAAAAACGCACAGACTCCCAAGAAAAAAGGCTCAACAGGCAAGATCATCGCCATCATAGTTATCATCTGCGTAGTTCTTGCCGGCATCGGAGTCGGCGTATATTTCCTGTGGCTCAGACCTCAGCCCGCTGACCAAGGCTCAGGAACCACAGAAAGCTCAGTGGCCTCAGACCCCGAGACGCTGAAGAATAACGCAAAGAGTCTTAATATGTCTATCATGAACGTCTATGCAGGAGTTAAAAACGGAATGATAAATTCCTCCTGCTCCGATGAAGAGCTCCAGGGACTTGACCCCGCAAAGCTTCCCGCTCCTACAGCATCGGATGATGAAAAGGAGGAAAAGGCAAACGCACTGACGATAAGGGATGTTGCGACATATTCCGGCAAAACAGATATCTTCAACGACTCCACGGTAGGATTCTATTCCTACGGCGGCGCCGAGGTATTCCCTAAGGAAGAAAAGTCCGGAACTCCCCTCACAATGGAAACCACTATCGGTCAAATAAGAAACGCTCAGTCCGCTGAGTCAAAGCCTGCTGAAAGCTCCATACCTGAGGAAAGCTCAAAGCCCGAGGAAAGCTCTTCAGTCGAGCAGTCTTCCGACACCTTAGACCCCGAAACAATGAGAAACAATGCAAAGGATCTGTATGGGTACACACTGAAGCTCTTTTCCGCAGTTATGAACGGCACGATCAATTCCTCAACTCCTTCAAGCGCACTTAACGGACTTGACCCGACAAGGCTTCCTGCTCCGGACGCGTCAACCTCACAGAGGGTGGCAATGGCAAACGCACTCACCATGCAGGATGTCATAACATATTCCGGAAAAACAGCCACCTTCGATTCCTCAACCATAGGCTACTATGCTTATGCTAACGGAGAGATCGTCTATAAGGAGGATAGCAGCAGCACATCCCTCACTCCCCTTACCCTTTACACGACTCTCGGAGATATTAGAGGTGTTGAACCGCAGCAAAGCTCAGAGCCCTCCAAGCCCGAAAGCTCCGCCGATGACCGTGAGCTCATGGCAGAAAAGGCCATAGTTCTCACCAATGCAGTAAGGAATCTTTACGATGAAGTATGCGCCGGTACAATAAACAAGAGCAATCCCGGGGAAGTCAACTCCTCAAAGCTCCCCGACAGAAAAGCTAACGCAACGACAAGGAAACAAGC
>ONFW01000015.1 GCA_900317215.1 uncultured Eubacteriales bacterium
AGAATATAGAAGATACCTCTGTACTGCATGGTCCTTGTCCATATCTTAGTATTGTCGTCCTTGCTGCAGCAGATCCTTACCTTGTCTCCGACCCGCCATGAGCCCTCATACTGTCCGAGAGGGATATTGGTATATGTTTTTCCGTCCACCTCGTAGCTTACAAGAGTGGAGGTAGTCTGCATCTGTGACTCAGAGCCGGTTTCAAAGGCTGTTATGACAGCATCGCATTCGATCGCATCTGGCGGGAGATCAATAGTTCTTATCTGCAGGAAGATGCCGAAAGCAAGGCAGAGGATCCCGACTATAAGAAGAACGATGCTTCCTCTTTTGCCTATTCTGTCTATTGATAACTTTTTCATCGGCAGGCTCCCTCCTTTAATGTGATATTTGATGATCTCATTCGGGTATAGTGTACAAGATCATTGTCTGTCCGGCATCATTGCAGTAAAATGAGTCGGAGCATGAGTAGCCGTTCTCGTTAAGAAAATCCTGCAGCCAGGTCTGTCTTGTTGCAAAGAAATCATTATATGCATCTTTGTTCTCAAAGCGAATGGATATCGCGCTCTCAGCCGCGGGGCTGTAATACCGTGAGAGAATATCCTTGAATCTTTCCTCCGGGTCGTCTCCTTCTTTTATCAGGCAATCCTTCATTACATGATAATTGAGCTTTTCCGAGGTACACTCGGGAACACCGAGGTCAAGAAATATATCGTAGACAGTTCTTGTCTGAAGGATCCATCTGTCGTACGCATTGAAAAAGCTGTATAGCGGAAGAACAAATTCATCGGGATAATTCCTCAGATTATCTGCCGCAAGATCTACATGATAGTATTCGCCGTCTATCTTTATTATGTTCCACGAATGGCTTGAATACAGGCTTTCAACGTCCCACAGCGGATGACCGGCTATAGTGAAACATTCAACGCCCAGCTCGTTCATGCACCATGCAAACGCCTTGCTGATGCCCTCGCACCTGCTCTCGTGCTCTATCAGAGCTCCGTACACCGAGCCTGCCTTTTTTGTTGTCTCGGTAAAGGTCGTCTCGCTAAAGAGCTTATTAAAAACATAGGTCTCCTTCTGCAGCTCGTTCATTTCTGCTGTCTCAGTTCTGAGTTCGTCAAAATAAGCCTCAACAGCGTCAAAGCAGGCATCATATTCGGAGCTTTCCATATTATAATAAAGCTTTACCGAAATTACCCTTTCGTCATCATTATATTCGGGCAAATAATCTCCGGTAACATGTATCAGCTCGGGACAGTCATAATTTAGCAGCCACATGAGCCTTTCAAGCTCATCTGAGCTGATCGGAGAGGGAAAAACGGCGCTCTGCCTGAAATTCCGCGCCGAGAAATAAAGAATATTAAAATCCTTTTTTTCAAGCGAAGCAAGCTTAGGATAGAAATGCTTGTACTGGGGCTTGTATATCTCATTGCCGGACGGCTCGGGAGTGCTGCTTTCCTCTATGGTTGAGCTTTCCTCCTCGGAGGGCTGCTGAGAAACAAGCTCAGAAGGCTCTGAGGAGGCAGCTTCCGAAGGCTCTGATGAAGCTGATGCGGACGCTTCCTTTTCGGAGGAACCGTTTTCGCTTTCTGTCTGTGAGGACAGCTCCTCCTGTGAGATGTCAGAGACAGATGAATTTATACCCGAAAGCTCAAAAAGCGTTTTACCTGCCGAACCGCCCGTGCAGCCTGCCGTTGCCAGCAGAGCCGAAAGGGATAACGTGAGCAGAAGCTTTATTTTTTTCATTCATATCACCCTGTCATGCATGATCTGGATTATCAATAGCCGCCGTAGGGAGCGTTAGGGTCAAAGGGTGCGTCCATAGAAGCATTCGGAGCGCCGTAGCCGCCATAGGTAGCGTTAGGGTCGAAGGGCGCGTCCATAGAAGCATTCGGAGCGCCGTAGCCGCCATAGGCAGCGTTAGGGTCAAAGGGTGCGTCCATAGAAGCGTTCGGAGCGCCGTAGCCGCCATAGGTAGCGTTAGGGTCAAAGGGCGCGTCCATAGAAGCATTCGGAGCGCCGTAGCCGCCGTAGGAAGCGTTAGGGTCAAAGGGCGCGTCCATAGAAGCGTTCGGAGCGCCGTAGCCGGAATATGTGCTGTCCTCATTGTAGGAGGCGTCGCTCAGGAACTGATCCTGCTGATACTTAGCGTTGTAGTCGATGCTTGTATCAGTAAAGACGCTTTCTCCTCCGGCGGAGTTATCAAAGCCGGCATTTTTTTCGTTTTCCTCCTGAACCTTTTTAAAGTTTTCCTCAATTATTCTCTGCTGTCTCTTCCTGTCCTCCTTTTTGGAGAAGTATATCATAGCGCAGAAGCAAAACAGAATAAGCAGGGAGAAGAGTATATAGAGGAAAACATGATGCTCACCCTCGGGGTCGTTGGCATAGAAAAACATGGAGTGATCCTTATCACTGTATTTGACGGTTATGTATTTTCCGTAATCAAGCTCGCCTGCGCTTGATTTGGATACCTGTCCGTTGAGCATACTTGTATAGCTTTCGCTGTCGCTGAGAACAACATAAACCTGTATGTTGGAATACATTACCTCTGAGCCGCCGTTGTTATCAACGGTATACATATCGGGTGAATTGACGATCTTAGCCTGTGCTCTCGGCATATCATCAAGCGGTTGTGCGCTCTGTACATCGTGTGTTATCGTAAAGTACAGCGCAAATGAAAAAATGAGTACCCCGATAAATGACAATACAACAAAAAAGTATTTTTTCCTGACTATATTCATTATTGCGTCCAAAATAATGCCCCCTGAACAGTTC
>ONFW01000048.1 GCA_900317215.1 uncultured Eubacteriales bacterium
ACTTGTAACACTGTTTGGAATGGTAACGCTTGTCAATCCTGTACAGTTTTCAAATGCAAACCTTCCTATGCTTGTAACGCTGTTGGGAATTGTTACACTTGTCAGACCTTTGCATTCACAAAATGCTGCATTACTAATATTTGTAATGCTATTTGGAATGGTTATGCTTTTCAGCCCTGTGCATTCGGAAAATGCTTTTTCTTTTATGGTTGTAATACTGTTGGGAAGAGTGATGCTTTTGAGCATTGCGCAGTAACGAAACGCATACTCTCCTATGCTTGTGACGCTGCCCGGAATGGTGATGCTTTTAAGCCATGCACAGCCGGAAAATGCCAGACTGCCTATGCTTGTAACGCTGTCGGGAAGGATGATACTATTCAGCCCGGAGCATCCTCTGAACGCACCGTCGCCTATGCTTGTAACGCTTTTGCCGTTTATGGTTTTTGGTATTATTACATCTCTTTCTTTGCCTGTAAAACCGGTTATAGTTATACCGCCGGTTTTGTTTGTTTCATATTTAAAGCTGCTCGCGGGAGTTGCCGCTGACGCCGCATAAACGGGCAGGCTTGCCGAGATGATGGGCGCCGCTTCGCACAATCCCGCTCCTGTAAGCATGAGAGCCGAAAGAGAAACAGAGCAGATTTTTTGAGTATTTTTGTTTTCATTTTTTCTCCTCCAGTAGTATTAGTATTATTTTAGTGGTTCTAAGTACTAAATTTAGAATATCATTGTATTATGATAAAGTCAATAAGAGTCCTAAGGATAATTATTCTGTATTAATCATACAAAAATAAATACAGCTCCCTTTTGTATTTTTTTAAAAAATCGCTTGCAATTTTGATTTGTATGTGTTATAATTCGTGTGTTATCTATGGAGAAACGAAAGAGGTGAGTAAACATGAAGGAGAACATTCATCCTAAATATCAGCAGACAACGATCACCTGTGCTTGCGGTAATGTAATTGAAACCGGTTCGACTAAGAGCAACATCCGTGTTGAAATCTGCTCAAAATGTCACCCGTTCTTCACAGGCAGACAGAAGCTTGTTGATACAGGCGGTCGCGTTGATAAATTCAAGAAGCGTTACGGTATGGGCAAATAATTCTCGTAAGCTACCGATCAGGACGGCACAGACACTGTGTCGTCTTTTTCTTTCTATACAAAAAAGGAGGTGAGCCTGAATGCAAAGCTATAAAACTGTTGAAAGAGAAGCCTCGGACGAATTTATCGAGCAGCGCTCACGCTTTATCGGCTATGTCAAGCCCGTCTTGACCGAGGAACAGGCTGTGGAATTTATTAACGAAAAAAAACGCCTTCATTGGGACGCAACACATAATGTTTATGCATACTCCCTTCGTAACGGACAGCTCCGCCGCTACAGCGACGACGGAGAGCCTCACGGCACGGCAGGCATGCCCGCCCTCGATGTTATCGTAAAATCCGGCGTTACCGATGCCGTTGTGGTGATAACAAGATATTTCGGCGGAATTCTGCTTGGCACAGGCGGACTGGTGAGAGCATATACAAAAGGAGCGAGAATCGCTCTCGATGCCGGCGGGATCATAACTATGGAAAGCTGTACCGTTGCAAGGCTCGCCTGCGATTATTCACAGTATGGCAAGGTTTCCGGGCTGATACCGGCAAACGGAGGAATAATAGACAACACAGACTTTACCGACAAAGTGGAGATAGGGTTCCATATCCCTTCAGGTGCTGCAAACGGCTTCTGCAAACAGCTTGCGGACGCCACCTGCGGCGCTGTTGAGGCGGAGCTGCTCGAAGAAAGATATTTTAAAAGGAATTTATGAATAATAAAGGTATTCGCATTTCTTTTGCGTATATATAAGCATACGGAGGTGATAGTATGCTTATCAGAGAATATCTTGAACAAAGAGAAAAGACATGGCTTTCGGAATACGCCGCTCTTTCTTCTCAGAGCATCGGGCGCAGAGAGCCGGAGGAAAAATGCACTGTCAGAACCGAATTTCAGCGCGACCGTGACCGTATTATCCACTGCAAGTCGTTCCGAAGGCTCAAGCATAAGACCCAGGTCTTTCTTTCTCCTGAGGGCGACCATTACCGCACAAGACTGACGCATACTCTTGAGGTAGCTCAGATCGCCAGAACCATAGCACGCTCCCTGCGGCTCAATGAGGATCTCACCGAGGCGGTGTCGCTTGCTCACGATCTCGGACATACCCCCTTCGGTCATGCCGGAGAAAGAGCTCTCGACAGCTTATTCAAAGGTGGCTTTCATCATTATGAGCAAAGCCTCAGAGTAGTTGATATCCTTGAAAAGAACGGTCAGGGGCTCAACCTGACATACGAAACAAGAAACGGCATACTTCACCATACCTGCGGCGAGGAGGCAAAAACCGCTGAGGGACGTATCGTCCGCATAGCCGACAGGATCGCCTATATGAACCACGATATAGATGATGCAGTGCGCGGAGGAGTGATAAAAAACAGCGATATCCCGAAGGACATTACAAAGCTTATCGGCAATGATACATCTTCAAGGATAAACAGCATGGTAATGTCCGTGATCGAGAACAGCGAATGCGGCATAATAAAAATGTCGCCCTATATACAGAATGCATTTGACAGGCTTCACAGCTTTATGTTTGACAGTGTTTATTCTAACGACTACGCCAAGCACGAGGAAAAAAAGGTGCCCGAGCTTATCGGTCTTCTCTATACATATTATTTGAAGCATCCCGAGCTTCTCCCCCGTGAGCTCGGCTTTGTGATCGAAAACGAGGGCATTGAACGCGCTGTCTGCGACCATATATCGGGAATGACAGATCATTATGCCACGGAAAAATTCAAGGAGCTGTTCGTTCCCGATCCGTGGAGGATCAACTGAAAAGGAGAAATAAATGTCTATACCACAGGAATTTATTCAGGAGCTGAAAAGCAGAACGGATATCGCGGATATCATCTCGGGCTATGTCAGCCTGAAAAAAACAGGGCGGAATTATATGGGACTTTGTCCCTTTCACGGAGAAAAGACCCCCTCGTTCAGCGTATCTCCGGAGCAGGGCTTTTTTCATTGCTTCGGCTGCGGTGAGGGCGGCGATGTAATCACCTTCATCAAAAAGATAGAAAACCTTGATTACGTGGAGGCGATACGCTTCCTTGCTCAGAAGGCAGGACTTTCAGTTCCCGAGGACGGTCAGAGCAAGGGTCTTGGCGACCTGAAAAAACGTATATATGAGGCCAACCGCGAGGCGGCAAGATTTTTCTATAAAAAGCTTTATTCACCTGAGGGTCGGGAGGCTCTCGGATATTTGAAAAAACGGCAGCTCACAGACAAAACCATAACTCATTTCGGACTCGGCTACTCGCCGGGGTCACGCTTTGAGCTTGTTAATCATCTGAAAAAGCTCGGCTTTACAAATCAGGAGCTTTTTCAGGCTAATCTGGCAAACGAAACAAAAAACGGCAACCCTATAGACAGGTTCTCGGACAGAGTTATGTTCCCTATCATAGACCTGAGAGGAAATGTTATAGGCTTCGGCGGAAGGATAATGTCCGACATCAAGCCGAAGTATCTCAACACCTCGGATACACCCGTATTCAACAAAAGCCGCAATCTCTTTGCCCTTCGCTTTGCAAAGCAGAAGGCAAACGGTCAGCTTATTCTTGTTGAGGGCTATATGGACGTTATAGCTCTGCATCAGGCTGGCTTTGAAAACGCTGTGGCGACCCTCGGCACGGCACTGACACAGGAGCAGGCGGCGATCATCAAGCGCTACTGCGATGAGGTGGTCATCTGCTATGATTCCGATGAAGCCGGTCAGAAGGCTACGCAGAGAGCAATAAGCATTTTAAGGCCGACAGGTCTGAATATAAGGATAGTAAAGGTCCCTGACGGCAAGGATCCCGATGAGTTCATCAAGGCTCACGGTGAGCAGGGCCCCGCAAGGTTTCGTTTGCTGCTTGAAAAAAGCGGCAATGATGTGGAATACCGCTTTGGAAGGCTGCGTTCAAAATATAATACTGATATTCCCGATGAAAGGATAGCATATCTCACCGAGGCAGCAAAACTGATCGCCACTCTCGAAAACAGCATCGAGCGCGATTATTACATCTCAAAGCTCTCTCGTGAACAGGATATCTCAAAGGATGCGATATCAGGACAGGTCGGCAAATATCTGCGCTCCAATAAAAAGCAGACCGATATCCGGCAGCAGAAGGAAGCCATGCTTGAGCTTTCCGCAGCAAGAAATAACATCAATAAAGAAAAGAGAGGCAAGCTTAGAGCTGCCACAGCCGAGGAAGCTCTGCTGGCTATAATCATGACCGAGCCTGATACCGCCGCCTCTCTTTTCAAGGAGCTTTCTCCCGATCTTTTTGCGACATCCTTCAACAAAAGGCTCTACCAGATATTGAAGTCACGCTCAGACAGCGGATATGATTTTACAATTACGGATATCTCGGGCGAGCTCAGCGATGAAGAGATGAAGGGCGCGGCAGAAATACTTGCCGAGGCTCACAAAGTCGGCGACCCGCTGGAGGCCGCAAGGGAGTATATCGGCATTCTCAGGGACGAGGCTCAGAAGCTTACGCCCGATCAGATCTCTATGGCAAGCGACGAAGAACTTATGCGTGAGCTTGCAAGGATAAAGAAAAAGAAACAGCAATAAGGAAAAAGAAATTCAGGAGGTAAAGCATTATGATAGGTGCAGCACAACCGGACAAAAGAACGATACTCAAGGATCTCATGGAGTTGGGAAAATCCAAGGGTCACATCACAAACAAGGAGATACTCGATGCCATAGGCGAAATGGATATCGACCCCGAGCAGCTCGAAAAATTCTATGATACACTCGAAACAAACGGCGTGGAGATAGTTGAGACTCTCGACGACATCATGCTTGACGATGTTGAGCTTACTGCGATCACCGACGTCGGTGATATCAGTGAGGATTCGGATGCAGAGCCCCTGCCCGAGAACATCGCAATTGACGACCCTGTCAAGATCTACCTCAAGGAGATAGGCCGTGTTCCGCTGCTCAGCGCAGACGAGGAGCTTGAGCTTGCTATCAGGATCTCGGACGGCGATGTTGCCGCAAAGAAGCGTCTTTCCGAAGCAAACCTTCGCCTTGTAGTAAGCATTGCCAAGAGATATCTCGGAAGAGGCATGCAGTTCCTTGACCTTATACAGGAGGGAAATCTCGGTCTTATCAAAGCGGTTGAAAAATTCGATTATACAAAGGGCTTCAAATTCTCCACCTATGCGACCTGGTGGATCAGACAGGCGATAACAAGAGCTATTGCCGATCAGGCAAGGACCATTCGTATTCCCGTACACATGGTAGAGACGATCAACAAGGTGAAAAAGGTCTCCAGCCAGCTTTTGCACCAGAACGGTCACGAGCCTACCGCAGAGGAGATCTCTGAGGTCATAGGTATGCCGACGGATAAGGTCAGGGAGATAATGCGCGTCGCTCAGGAGCCTGTTTCTCTTGAAACGCCCATAGGTGAAGAGGAAGACAGCCATTTAGGCGACTTTATTCCCGATGATGACGCGCCCGCTCCGCAGGACGCAGCCTCACATACGCTGCTGAAGGAACAGCTCTCCGAGGTACTCTCCACCCTCACCCCGAGGGAGGAGCGTGTGCTCCGGCTTCGTTTCGGTCTTGAGGACGGTCGCTCACGCACACTTGAGGAGGTCGGCGAGGTATTCAATGTCACCCGTGAACGTATCCGCCAGATCGAAGCTAAGGCTCTGCGTAAGCTCCGTCATCCGAGCAGGAGCAAAAAGCTTAAGGATTTTCTTGACTGATGCCTTACGAACGGAGTGAAGAAAAACGAAATATGTATTCATATCATTAGCTGCCTTAGCCGCTGTATTCGGGGTTTGCTTTCTTATAGGCGGACTCATAAGGCGGCATGTAAAAAGAAAGCCGTCCATGGCTGTGCATATTCTTATCTGCACGGGGACATCTGTTGCCCTTCTCGTTGCAGCGGCAGCGGTTTTCTTGAGCATATACTATCCCGCAGACGAGGAGGCACAGGCTGTACTGTCGGATACGAGCGGAGCAGCCGTATCCGTGATCGACGGAGGCTATATGCTTGACGGAAAGGGCTCGGACACAGCTTTGATCTTCTATCCCGGCGCAAAGGTGCAGACAGAAGCCTATCTTCCCATTCTTAAAAGGATAGCGGACGGCGGCATTGACTGTTTTCTGCTTGAGGCTCCGATGAGGCTTGCTATTTTAGACACCGGAGCAGCCGATAAGGTCACATCACACTACAGCTACGACACATGGCTTGTTTCAGGTCATTCAATGGGCGGTATAGCCGCTGCGGATTATGCTTCAAAGCACAGCGATATCATTGATGCTGTCGTCCTGCTTGCAGCTTATCCCAACAAAAAGCTCCCTGACAGTCTTTCTCTTTACACTATCTATGGCTCGGAGGACAGAGTTCTTGACCTCGACGCCTATAAACAGGCAAAGGAAAACGCACCGTCGGTATATCGGGAATTTGTCATCACGGGCGGCAACCACGCTCAGTTCGGCAATTACGGAGAGCAATCCGGCGACGGAAAAGCGACGATCTCCCGTGATGAACAACAGGCGCAAACCACCGACATCATTCTTGATCTTTTTCTGCCTGCAGCCTCATAGAAAAGAATTAAGCTGCCACACATGCGTAAATAATTGCGCAGTGCGGCAGCTTTCTTATTCAGGTATTCCGGCACAGTTAATATAGACATTATACAGCTATAAGGATCCGATCCTCACACCTGCCGGACAAAGCATGCTTCTGTGTGATGCGTTTTAGTCGATCCCGTGAGCCGCCAGAGCCCTTTGCATGAATCTCTCCGAAAAAACAGCATATCTTTCATGCTTTCCTTCCGCAACAACGCCCGCCTCGTCCCATGCCGAGACATCAAAGCAGTATTTTCTCCCTTCGACCTGTGTCAGAACGGCCTTTACCGTAACGGTACAGCCCACCGGGGTAGCTGCCTTATGCTCGACCGATATCATCGTTCCTACGGTAGTCGCACCTTCTTCTGTAAGCTTCTCACTCAGCTCACAGGAAGCTCCTTCCATAAGAGCGATAAGCACCGGAGTCGCAAGCACTCTCAGCGATCCGCTTCCGGCTCTTAACGCCGTCATTTCCTCCGTGACCGTCTTTGAAATAACGATCTCAGAGCCTGTTGCATTATGTTCCATTTTTCCGCCTCCCTCAACTTGATAAAATCGTTCTTTACTGATATAATGATTCTTAGCTTATCTTTAATAAAGGAGCATATTATGTCTAATAAAACCTCAGAAAAAAAGTCGTCCCCTGCCGAAAAGAACAAGGGCGTCAGGATCACCATAAAAAACACCTCGGAGGGCTCCGTTAAGGAACGTCCCCGTATACATACCTTAGATGAATTAAGAGGCTTTGCCGTCTTTTGTATGATCTTTTTTCATGCCTTTTACACTATCGGCTTTGTATTCGGACAGAAATGGGGCGTCACCCTTGTAGATTTCTTCTACCCTGCCGAGCCGTATTTTGCAGGACTGTTCATCATCATTTCAGGCATAGCGTCTAATCTCAGTCATTCAAATCTTGAAAGAGGCGTAAAGCTTGCTCTTATCTCCCTTGCCGTTTCCATTGTCAGCCTGATTGTTCTCGGGCAAAAAGGCATGATCCAATTCGGCATACTTCACTTTCTTTCAGCGGCTATGATCTTTTACGGGCTTACAAACAAGTATCTCAGGCTAATTCCCTCTGTTTTGGGTATCATACTTAATATCCTGCTGTTCATTCTCACCTATAATATAACTTCCCATACCATAGGTCTGCCGTACCTGTTTTCCTTCACTCTGCCCGACAGTCTTTATTCTACGGAATATCTCTTTATGCTTGGCTTCCCGAACAGTAAATTCTACAGCTCGGACTATTTTCCGATAATACCGTGGCTTTTCCTGTTTATTGCAGGAGCTTTTCTCGGCATGATATTAGTTAAAAGAAAATTCCCGAAATTCATGTTCAAAAAGCGTATTCCGCCCCTTGCCTTTCTTGGCAGACATTCCCTGCTGGTATACCTTGCTCATCAGCCTGTCATCTTTGCGCTTTGCTATGCTGTTCAGGGTGTTGTATTCGCGTGGAACACTCTCATCGGCTTCTGCGGCGCAGTTTTCTGATCTTATCTCCTTACAGGCCTGACCCGTGTTCAATCTATATCCTTGCCTTCAATGTGATCTAAAATATGCGCCATGAGCATGACATGGTTTATTTTATAGTTCGGCACTTTCCCGACAGCGTGTAAGTCGAGCGAGCGCGGCTTCATCTCATCACTCTCGAGTATCTGACCCGTTTCAGAGTCAACATAATACATTATAACTCCCTCGCTCGTGCCTTTCTCTTCCGTACCGCTGTAGCTTGCTGTCTTAGTGTAGTATTTGCACCAGATGACTGTTTTAAGCTCATCGGCGTCTTTTTCTGACATAAGCTCATTAGTCGAATCAGCACCCGACCAAGCGATTATTTCTTCCTTATCCTCGGGCTTGTCTGCTACTGTTTTGATTACTATAAAGGGATAGTATTCCTCCTCTGAGGCAGGTCTTTTGCCTGTAATGCCATACTGCTCACTTATTGAATCGTAGTCAGTATTGCGGAAAATGCAGTGTGCAGTTACTTCGTCAGCCTTTATCGAAGCCTCCTCACTCA
>ONFW01000095.1 GCA_900317215.1 uncultured Eubacteriales bacterium
AAGGTAACTCTTGATGATTTCCGCGGCTGCTCGGCTTCGTTTGAGCAGAGCACCTCCGCTACTGAGAGAAGATTCGCAAAAGGAGATACAGTCACCTTCTATCTCAGGGTTCCTGCCGAGTACGAAAATATTGAGATAACAGCCGTTGACAACGAAGGCAGCACTCAGACACTTTCCACTGTTGGCGAGGCTGTACAGGACGGTGCAGAAAAGATAATCACCTATCAGTTCACAATGCCCTCCACCGATGTAATTGTCTGCGGCGAGGCATACAAGGGCGAAAAGAAATACACCGCAACAATAACCAGTTTCACAGGCGGCGTACCCTCCTTTACTACGGATTCGGTGGCAGTTATCAAAAAATTTGCCAAAAATGAACATGCGGTGTTCTATGTAAGAGCCGCAAAGGATCTCTGCTTTACAGAGCTTAGCGTTACCGACAGAAAAGGCAAAGACATATTTTATCAGAAGGCAGCCGACAATGTTGTTGACGGCGACGAGATAGTATACACTATCGGATTTGTTATGCCCGCAAGCGATGTAACAATCAGCGGCAAAATGGAACAGGGCTTCACGGCAGCAGTCGACAGCAGCGCTTTCATTTATAACGACAGCGGCGAGCCCGAGGAATATATTGAGTTAAAGGAATATTCCACAGACACATACAGCAGTGACAGCGTAAATATACCCTCCTATGTAAACACCATTGAGGGCAGGTTCGTATGCGGTGAAGGCTATGCTCCCTCACATATCAGGATAACAGGCGAACAGACGGGCACTGTTTTCTATGATAAGGATGTTACCTCGGAGAGATTTCTCTGCATGACAGCTGATCTTTCACCCTACGGTGAGAATATCCTTGTCACACCCTCCTTTGAAAAGAAGGATTCGCCCGAGCCTGTAGACAGAGAATACGGCATACGCACCTATGAGGAGCTTACCGCCTTTGCCCTGAATTTAAAGAACGACTACGCAAATTACGGCAAGGCAAACGTATGGCTCGAAAACAATATTCTTGCGCCCGATGACAGCAAATGGACTGTAGCTATCGGCTCTACCGAGGCTCCCTTTGAAGGCACCTTCGACGGAAAGGGCTACGGCATTGTCGGACTAAACGTTGATATAGACGGCTACGGCGGTCTGTTCGGCAGTATAGGAGAAAACGGCACCGTCAAGGATCTTGCGGTGATAGACTGCGATTTCGCAAGAAAAAGCGAATATGCCGGCGGCATTGCTGCTGAAAACAACGGCACGATAGACCACTGCATGAGCGGTATCAATCTTGATTCGTCAATAGTGATCTACGGCAGAAACGGCAAAAAGCTCCGCCTCGACCAGTATAATTCCTATATCAAAGGCACATACAGCGGCGGCATTGCTGCTGTAAACAACGGCACGATAACAGGCACAAGAAACGGCTCCTTTGTTGACGGCGCAAACTGCGGCGGCATTGCAGAGGAAAACAACGGCACTATCTACGGCTGCGCCAACAACGGAGCTGTAGGAAGAGACTCTGTTACCGTTCTTGCCTGCGGCGGTATCACCTGCATCAATAACGGCACGATAAAAAGCTCCTACAATTCTGGCAAACCCACAGGCAGCTCAAGCATGGCAAGCCCCACAGACCTCGCTATGGTAGCCGTTGATAACAGCTCCTCCGACGTCAGCGGCGTATTCTGCCACAACGTAAACAGTATTGACGCTATAGGCACCGGTGCAGACATCATCTCCAATGGCAGCATCACGGTGATGAAAAACACCGATATGCTTCTTCCCTCCTTTGCCGACAAGCTCAACTCGGTCACTGATGACAGCGTACAGTGGGCTCAGAAGTCGATAAACGGGACCTATCTCAACTCCATGTACCCGATCATTCTCGGCAACTTCCTCAAGGACAGGACTCTTGCCCTTTCAAACGGAATAAGGATGCAGGGAATGATGCACGATTCACTCAATGTAAGCTGCAGCTCTCTTGACAGAAACGATGAGGTCTTTGAAGCGATCAACGAAGCTATCGAGGAAACCGACGATTCCTCTGATCTTGAGATCACCGCAGCATACGGTGTATCCTGCGATGACGGCAACGGCGTGTATATCCCGGCGGATTATTGGTGCTCGGGCGTTACCGTATCAGTACCAGTTGAAGAGGAGGACGTTTCTGTTGCGGTAATGGGCAGTGACGGCTCGGTACAGATCATAGAACCTGAAAGAGTCGAAGCAGGCGTAGTCACCTTTGAGATCGCTTCTCCCGTTTCCTTTGCGATAGTCAGATCCACCTCATCAGGCACCGGCACAAGTACTGACGACAGAAGCATCGGCGACCTGAACAACGACAGCGTACCCACAGGAGACAGCACTGCAACGTACGTTGTATTCGCAGCACTGATATTCAGCGCAGCAGTTATCGTATTTACAAGGAGAAAAAAGAACCGTGGATAAAAAAACAAAACGCAACACCCCCGTAATGATAGTGCTGGTACTGCTTGCAGCACTTATAATCGGAGGTATTGCGGGATATGTGGTATATCTGATGTCAGGCTCTCAAAAGCCTGCGGAGGAAAAGGCTCAGGGTGTTGTGGGAAGGATAACCGACGGCTGGGACGACGGCATCAGTGATGACACCGACGGATCCTCACAAGCAAAAGGCGGAACAAGGATACCCGGCTATTCCGCCGCCTATATGAACGAAGGAGATATGAGCCTTGTGCTGAGGGTAGGCAACCCGCCCGAAAACACTGTTGGTCTTATTGCGACCGTGAGACTTGAGGACGGTACTGTTTTATACGAGTCCCCCGTTCTCAAGCCCGGTCAGGGGCTTGAAGAGATCCCGCTGAACCAGACGCTCTCAAAGGGCGAATATAATGCGCAGGTCTATTATCAGTGTGTTCTGCTTGATGACGAGCACACACCGCTGAACGCCGCAGTATCGGCGTTTAAACTCTATGTAAATCAGGGCTAAGGCCTCGATAAATAAAAATTCTGAAAGGAAGAAAAAACTATGAAAACCAAAAAGCTTATCACTCTCGCACTGTCCGTTGCTATGATCTCGGCTGCATTTGTTACCGTTTCTGCTGCCACTCTTACCGAGGAACAGCAGGACGGAAAAACCGAGGTAACTGCAAGAATAAATGGTGGTGTTCCCGATGGAATAACCTACGAGATCATAATTCCCGACGTTATAGACTTCGGCGATCTCACCCAGCCCGACAGCAACACCGACAGCTACAAAATCGTGGATTACAGCGTTACTCTTGAAAAAGTGAACGGTCTTGATGAAAATACACAGCAGATCTCTGTATATGTAAAGGATCAGAACGCTACTCCCGACGGCAACCAGGATTTCAAGATCGCTAACAAGGAAAACTCTGCTATCACATTCAAATATGACGTTTATGATACGTTAGTCAGCGAGCAGGATCTCCCGACGTTCCATAGCCTTAACTACAACACAATGACCAAAACAAAGGGCTTTTACCTCACCGGCTTCACCTTCGAGGGACAGGAGCTTAAGGGCACACTTGCTATCAATCAGTCACAGCTTTACGGAAGAGACATTCTTGATATAGCAGGCGACTACAGCGGCTATATGGTATTCTACAGCACTGTTGAGGACATAACCTAAGGCAGGCTTGTAAAAAGGACTCAGAAAATGAAAAAAAGAATAATATGCGGCTTGTGTCTGTTTTTCGTTCTGACGTCCGTTATTTTGCTTATACCGCTTAGAACAGCCGCAGAGAACGACCATAGCGGAAAGACACAGGTCATTGCCAGGATCAGGCAGCCCTCTGATGAGCAGACCACAGAGCACTTTTCTGAAAACAGCACGTCCGGCTCAACCGATGAGCCGCCGTCATCTGAGAACGATACTTTTTCCACAGGAGATATGTCATTCCTTTTGACAGGAGCTGTTACAGCGGCGGCAGTATTCTCTCTGGGACTGATGATCGTGGCATGGAAGGATGAGAGTGATCCTGCGGACACAAAGCTCCTGTCAGGAAAGATCAAAAAGAGGTAATAAGGTCCGCGGGAGCTATCCCGAAGAAAAAATCAAAACCACCCGTTCAACGGGTGGTCGGCTTGTCGAAAAAGTCTATCCGAAAGGGTAGACTTTTTTGTTTGTCTTACCAAACAGTATTTTACTCTTTATCACGGATAATTACCAAAACATATGATTCCGACGGCTGTTTGTGTTGCTAAATTATGGGATCCATGGTAGAATCTATTTGAACAAATACTGTTTTTATTCTGAAAGGAGCAGCTATGAAAATTCTTATCACAGGCGGAACGACCTTTGTCAGCAAATACGCGGCGGAATACTTTGTTGCTAAAGGCAGCGAGGTTACCGTTATCAATCGTGGCAGCAGACCGCAGATCACAGGTGTAACACATATCAATTGCGACAGAACGGCTTTAGGCGACAGACTCAAAGGCAGGCACTTTGACCTTGTTCTTGACATAACCGCATATACGGAAGAGCATATCAGAACGCTGCTTGAATCACAGGTCAGCTTTGATGATTATATTTTCATCAGCTCCAGCGCTGTCTATCCCGAAACCAATCCTCAGCCCTTTACAGAGGAACAGCCCTGCGGCTATAATTCCGTTTGGGGTGATTACGGAATGAACAAGCTGAAGGCTGAGCGATACCTGCAGGCGAACGTACCGAACGCCTATATTTTACGCCCTCCCTATTTCTACGGGGTTTATGAGAACCTTTACCGGGAAGCGTTTCCGTTTGACTGCGCGATGCAGGACAGACCGTTCTATCTTCCGCAAGACGGCAGTATGAAGCTGCAATTCTTCAATGCTTACGACCTTTGCCGTTTTGTTGAAATACTGATCGAAAAGCATCCCGAGCATCATATATTCAATGTCGGCAACAGGGATATTGTGACCGTTAAGGAATGGGTAGAGCTATGCTACAAGGCAGCCGGCAAGACCGCCGTGTTTGTCAGCGTCAGCAAGGAAATACCGCAGAGAGATTACTTTTGCTTCTACGATTATGAATATGTACTTGATGTAAGCAGGCAGAACGACTTGATGCCTGATACCGTTCCTCTCCTCCAGGGCTTGAAAGAAGAATTTGAGTGGTACAAAAACAACCTCAACAGTGTTTACAACCGCAAGAAGTATCTGGAATACATTGATAATAATTTAGTGAAGCAATGACTTGCAAACATTATTGATGTATTAACAAAGTATCATTGGAGGAAACAATATGATCATAAGACGTTTTAACGATAATGACGCGGAAATAGTATCGGCATTGATTATACGAACAGAAAAATAACAAACA
>ONFW01000077.1 GCA_900317215.1 uncultured Eubacteriales bacterium
CAAGGCCCTGTGTATATGCTCCCTGCCAGATTCCTCCAGCGCCTTGTCCGCCAGTCTGAAATAGCCCTCAAGATCAAGCAGACCGTCTGCCTCCCCGTTGTCAAAAATACTCCTTAAGCATATCAACTGTGTGACCGCCATAAACGAAGAGAAATCCATGTCCTTATCAACAAGAGCCTCCCGAAGCGTGCAGTCCGGCCCGTTCTCTGTTTTATCAAACAGCTTCAATATTTTGTCAGGTATTTTTTTAAGTATATCGGGACTGAATCTGCCAAATTCCTCAAGAAGAAATTCCTTTTGCTCTGCTATGCGGCTGCTGCAGAAGATCATCTGCATAAGCTTTCTTCTCCTTGAAATACTCTTGTGCATTTCCTTTGCACCCGGACAGTTTTCAGTGTCTCCCTTTATGGTGTCATAGATCATTTCGGACAAAACAAGCCAGACCATAAGCTTTTCGTCATAGATCGTAAGCGTTCTTCCGTAAAGGCTGTAGGCCATTAGCTCCGCTAACTCGTTTGAGTTATCATATTTATAATGCATCAAGGTTATCCTCTGCATATCCCTGCAGATACCTGCAAGCCCCACCTTATCATTGATCTTTCTGTAAGCGGAGCTGAGCGCAAGGAAGTCGTTTTCCGCCTTGATGCACTGCACGCAGAAACGATCCTCATTGTCACAGGCTGTATCAAGCTCATCAATTATCATTTTACGCAGAGAAAATGCCGCTTTCAGATAGGGGATAAGCTCGTCATCAATATCCTTGTCAGTGCAGAGAGCATGTATCCATTCAAGTGAGCCTGCAAGCCGGCTGCACTCATCGACCGAGAGTGAAAGCGTCCTGCATATTTCGGGCAGTTTATCATAGCGCTCTGACATTCCGAATAAAACGTCATCTCCGCTCATGACCTCCTCTATGGTCCCTCTGTTAAGAACCGCTCTCCAGTAATAATCAAGGGCGCCGTCCGGATCCTCCTCGGCTATATAATAAGCTATGCTCTCGTAGATAAAGCATATCTCCTCCGCCGTGCCTTTAGTGTAGGGCGGGATATCGTCGATATAGTCATAGCCCTCCTCCAGAAACTCATCAAGAACAACCGAATGACTGTATTCGCTGATATCGGGATAGAGCCTTCCTGCGATCCTTTCTGCGGCATAAAGATATTTCAGAGCAGTCTCTTTGTCGTTCCTTGATCTGCTGCCTACAAACATCAACGCAGTCATAAGAAAGCCTTCAAATTCGTCATTCTCACCGTTATCCCTTTCTCTGCATAAAAACATGAGATATGCCGCCCTGCCAAGAAGTGCTGAGCTGACCTCATCAAGCTTATACAGCTTGTCAGCATCAAAACGGTCGGAATAGTATTCAACAATATTATACAGCACTGAACTGTACATATAAAAAAAGCCTTTTTCTTCATCGTAGGCGTTTTTACCCTCTTTTTCGATCTCCTCATCTAAATATTCAATGATGCGGACCATAAAGGGCTCAAGCTCCTCAATGATATCCACGAATGTCGCCGCCATAACATAGTACTGAGCTGTTAAGGCTCTCTCGTCAATACCGGCTCTGCGCGCAGGGACAGCAAGCCTTATCAGATATTTCGCAAGCTTTCGGAGCTTCTTGACGTCAGCAACATCTACTTCCTCAATAATAAGATCGTAGGCGTCTTCAATATCCTCGAGCCTGGGCAAAGCCTGCCCCTCAAGCTCCTTTACCATTTTTCTTATTTTTTCAGTATTGCTCAAAGCCTACGCCTCCGTTTCTGATTATCGTTTCCTTCGTTTCTTCTCTGCTCCTGCTCAGCAGGATATCATATATTTTTCGTGAAATTTCTTTATAGAGCGCCGATTCTTTTTCGTCCCTGACTCCCTTGTAAGCACGATAAAGCCGGTCAAAACCGTCTGCAAACTCAGAGATCGATACAATATCGGTCTTTTCACTGCACAAAACTCTTATCAGCCTGAAATATCGCGCGCTGTGCTCCGTATACCTCAGCAGCGGATATACCCTGTCAAGGCATTTCAGCCTTATCATGAGGGCTTTTCTATAGTACGTCAGGTGATCCGTCTTATCTGCAGGTGATAAAGACGCCAGTCCCTCATAAGCAAGAGCAGCGCTTTCAGCTACTGTTTCATAGAACAGTTCTTTTCCCATTGGTCTGCTTTTCAGCTCTGCCTCATTGACAAATATCAGCGCCTTCAGGACCGTACGGAAAAAGCTCATCGCTCTTTCACGGGACAGGTCCTTTCTGTATCCCGCCGCCGAGCAGAGTATAATAGCATCTGAAAGGTAGGGTCTCACAACCTGTGCGCTATGAACGCCCTCAAGCAACATCTGATATATCCCTGCTTCATAAAGCCCGACAATTCCGGAGTCATATTGCGTATTTCTTTTTCTTAGCCTGTCTCCGTATTTTTTCATGAGCTGAGCAAGCTGCTTAAGACACTCAAAATCCTCCTCATCGGTCTCCATTATCCCGTAAAGCTTCATGTATTGCCTTATATAGCTAATCCCGTATTTTTCAAACTGCTCATAACCGGGCGTATAAAGAGAAAATGCCCTTTTATAGCAAAATAACATTGCCTCGTCCGGAAACCCGCAGCGGCGGCACAGCTCTTCAAGCCTCATCAGCTCACCAAAAAGCCTCAGCCTGTCGTCCCTTATGTCAAAACGGACAGGCATATCCGCATACATATACAAAAGATTCTCTACCTGGCTTTTATCCGGAAGCTTTTCGCTCTCCAGTGTTGACATGATATCCCTGATCTCGCTCATCGTGATCCCTCATTTATCCGCAATTTCCCATTAACGGAAGCATACGGCTTTTAATCAGCTATACAAAAGCGGCTTAGCTGTATCTGCTATGCCGCTTTCTCCTTAGGTATCGACCCTGCCGTTATTATTTGATCCTCTCAGTGTCACAGTGCAAGGGAAGCAAGGGCGGAATTCTTGAAGCTCAGGTCATCCGTGACCTCCTTTATCACCCTGACATATTCGGGAAAGACTATCTCCGAGTTTTCGTTCGTAAGCTCTATCTCGGCTATTGCCTTATCGTTCCAGAACGGATATACATCTATCTCAAAGTACTGGTTCATAAAGGTCAGACAATACCTATCCTTTCTTATCTGGCGCTTTGTTGTATCAGCCTCCATAAGAAGGGCAAGATATTCGTCCTTTGAAAGTCTTTCTTCTATCTCAATGCATTTCAGTCCGCTCAGTCTGCGCTTTACCGTTTTGAAATAGATATAATGTCCGTCAGAGCCCCGCTGACGAACTCTGACCTCACTGCCGTCATCCGATTTGAGATAGGTCTGGATTATCTCTATCCTGCGGCAGTTTTCAAGCGAAGAAAGATAAGCGGTATCAGGATATTCGATCAGGAATTTTCTTTCCGTCTCATACGGCTCCGGCTCTCCGAGGAAGCTCGTTATCTCTGTAAGAAGCTTTCTGAGCTTTCCCTCAAAATCCGTATTGTTATCTATCACTCTGAGATGCGGATGACCCGTCCATACGGATATTATCTTGTCGTCAAGCCTTGCCGCCTGCTCGGGAGTTTCGGTTCTTGCGGTATTGTTTGAAGTGGTATAAAACTCCTCCGCTCCCTTTGCAGCCGTTACGAGGTGGAACACAGCATCATAATTATCCCTCAGCTCGACCTCGTTTTCATGGAGTTCATCAAGCACCCTGTAAAACTCGCTCTGCTCCATGTATGCTTTGTTATCTATAACTCCCCTGTCGCATACAATCAGTATCTTTTCGTCTGCCATTGTTTTTGCAGCCTGTTCAAATATTCTTTCCTTTTCTATCTGCAGGCTTATCTGACATCTCTGATAATCTGCGTTTGACCTGCAGGTCCAAGGCGCAACGCCGCCCTTTATCAGCTCTGTTGCGGTTTCGGAGATAAACAGCACACGATATCCGAGATCGGTAAAATGTGTCTGGATACGGCTCATTGCAGTTGATTTTCCGCCGCAGGGTCCCCCCGTTATCACGATCTTGATTATACCGCTCATTTTCATCCCCCTCGCCATTATCTCTCCGATATCATTTTTGCAGCAATATTATATCATTATTTCTGTTTCCTTGTCAACGGCAGCCTGCTCTGCTTCTCACCCTCCCTAAATTCGCTGTGCTTAGCTCTGTCTTTTTTCTTTGCGGCACTCATTCTGTCAGTTGGCCGTCAGAGGTAAAAGGAATTGTAACACACACTTGCGTAAAGCTTGCGTCAGAGGTAAGAGGAATTGTAACACACACTTGTGTAAAGCCTGCGTCAGAGGTAAAAGGAATTGTAACACACACTTGTGTAAAGCCTGCGTCAGAGGTAA
>ONFW01000033.1 GCA_900317215.1 uncultured Eubacteriales bacterium
CGGAGCAGCCGCTCAGAAGCCTAAAAAGCAGCGCAAAGCAAAAACGACTGCAGCCGAGGGACAGACCGAGGACGGAGCAGCCACTCAGAAGCCCCAAAAGCATCATAGATCAAAAACAGCAGCAGGTAATACAGAGCTTGCCGAAACACCTGCCGTAAAGTAAAGGCGTCGCCGCAGTGAAGAGCTGCGGCGATAACACTATCAAATAAGACCCGGCACAGCATCCGCTGAATCTTCCGCTTCCAAAGCAAACGACTGCTTCTGACTGACAGAATGAGCGCCGCAAGGAAAACGGACAAAGCTGAACACGGCTCAAAAAGCGATTGTCAATTCGGAAATTTGGTGTATAATAAAAGTAGAATAAGAATGGGGGTGCTGTTATGCCTAAGATACTGATAGCGGACGATGAACCCGATATTGCTCAGCTTATAGCAAGATACGCTCAGCGTGAGGGGTATGAGATAAAGAGCGTCGGTGACGGCGGAGAGGCAGTGGAGGCCTGTAAAAAAGAGGATTTTGACCTGATAGTAATGGATGTGATGATGCCCGATACCGACGGCTTCACCGCATGCAGGAGGATACAAGAATTCAAGGATATACCGGTCATCATGCTCTCTGCAAGAGGAACGGAATACGACAAGCTGTTCGGCTTTGAGGTAGGTGTTGACGATTATGTTACCAAGCCCTTTTCACCCAAAGAGCTTATGGCAAGAATAAAGGTCGTCATAAAGCGTCACAGCGCTCCAGCAGCAAGGAAGGACGAGAGCATACTAAGAGCAGGAGGGATCGAGATAGATACCCTCGGGCATACTGTGCGTATAGACGGAGAGATCACAGAGCTTACCGCAAAGGAATACAGTCTGCTTTTATACCTTATGGAGAATAAGGGCATTGTTCTTTCAAGAGACAAGATACTTGACAAGGTTTGGGCTATGATTATTTCGGAGATGACCGCACCGTAGACTGGCAGATAAAGCTGCTCAGAAACAAGCTCGGCTCATACCGAGACAGCATCCGCACGATAAGAGGGGTGGGGTATAAGCTTGAAGAAAAAAAATAAGTCCTTCAGATTCAGGCTGTGGGTATACTTTGCTCTTTTCACAGCGTTTATTTTTACCGTTCTCTGGCTTCTTCAGACAGTTTTTCTCCAGAGCTTTTACGAGGCCATGCTGATGAGCAATGCAAGGTCTGCTGCTGAAAGGATCATTGCCTCCGGCAGCAGCAGCAGTATAAACGATGTTATAGACAGGATCGCTCATGAGAATTCCCTGCTTGTATTCATCACAGACAGAGAAGGCAGCGTGATGTTCAGCTCCGATGAGTTCAAGGGCGCCCGAAGGGGACGCAGAGAGGGTATGGATACGGAGCCTCCCGCTCCGGCAAATGAAGAAAAGCCTTATTTGTCTGAGCGTAATATTAATTATCGTATGCTTCCGGAGGGCTTTGATGTTTTTCTCGGAAAGCTAAGGGAAAGCGAAAGCGGAACAGTGCAGTATACCTCGGGCAGCGTTTTTGTATACGGCGCATACATGGACTATTACGGCACTGACAGCAAGGCGGTGTTATATGTAGGAGCTACTATCGACACCGTCGGCCCCTCCGTTAGCATTATCAGCATGCAGCTTGTCTGGGTGACAGGGCTTTCACTTATCATCGGCTTTGTGCTTTCATGGTTCATAGCAAAGCGCTTTTCGGTACCTCTCGGCAGACTCAACGAAAAAGCAAAGAAAATGGGGGATAAGGAATACTCTCCCGATTTCGGACGGAGATTCTGCTCCGAGCTTGACGAGCTTAACGATACTCTCGATAAGACAAATGAGAAGCTGCTCAGATCAAAGGATTTCCAAATGGAGCTGCTTGCAAACGTCTCGCACGACCTCAGAACGCCCCTTACTATGATAAAGGGCTACTCCGAGATGATAAGGGATATCTCATGGGAGGACAGGGAGCAGTGCGAATCCGACCTTGCCGTGATAATCAAGGAGGCTGACAGACTCACGGCTCTCGTCAATGAGATACTTGAATACTCCGAGCTTCAGAGCGACACTCTCCCTAAGGAGACAGAGCGTATTGATGCTTCGGCTCTGATAAACAGGGCTGCTGATACCTTTGAGGTGCTTTATAAGCCCGAAAAGCTTGTTGTAGAGCGCTGTATCGCAGAGGGTGTATTCGTAAAGGGTAGCTCGGCAAGGCTTGAGAGGGCAGTATATAACCTGCTTGACAATGCCGTCAGACATACCGGAGAAAGCAGGACTGTCAGGCTTTGTCTTTCTGCCGGGGAGGGAAAAGCAAGCATTGCGGTCACGGATTTCGGGGCAGGTATCCCCGAGGGCGAGAAGGAGCATATCTGGGACAGATACTACACCTCACGTCAGCGAGGCGGCAAGGGCGTTTCGGGTCTTGGACTTGCGATAGTCAAAAGAATAGTCACGCTTCACGGAGGAGAATGTTCAGTGTCCTCGGAGCAGGGCAGGGGCAGCACATTTGTGATAACACTTCCGCTTGCATAAAAAAGAGACATCACACCTTACGGGGCGTGATGTCTTTTTTTCGGGAGATCACTGCTCATGATAAGCGCAGCTTGCAGCGGTCATGTCTTTTCTTTAATATGAGCATAATACTCATGGACGGTGCTCTTGTAGCCGAGCCTTTTCAGGTCGGCATAGCGCACGCTGTATCTTGCCTTAGTGCGCTTTCCGCTGATTATGTATCTGATACATTCCTGTGCATAACTGTCTATTGCTTTCAGACTGTCCGCAGTGTTTATGACAGAGAAAAACCAATAGCTCCAGCTCAGCTCACTGTTTTCGGGACATTCAAGCAGCTTGCGGTTGAATATCCTGATAAAAGCCGAGGCTGCCTTTTCACTCTCAATACCGTTTCTCACACACCAGCGTCTCAGCGCCCGTGCCTTTCTACGCATCTTGGCCTTGATCTTTGAGACGGTCACGGGCGAAATATCAATGCGCCCCTTTTTGCATGAGAAGCCCAAAAAGCACCAGCCTGTCTCGGGAGTGCCGAAGCTCTCCTTATCGGGATTGATCATAAGCCCCTTTTTGTTGAGCATATCATGTATAAGGTCGCGGTATTCCCTGACCTTATCAGGGTCCTTGTCAAAAACAATGATGTCGTCGGAATATCTTGCGTAAGGAACTCCTTTTTCGTCAAATATCCTGTCAAGCTCCGAGAGGTAGAGATTTGCGTAGAATGAGGAGATAGGTGTTCCTGCCATTATTCCCTTCTGCTCGCTTATTCTTTTGCCCTTGTCAAGCACACAGGGCTCCTCAAGCAAGGCGCAGAGGAAAGCGCTCAGCTCGGGGTCGTCGCTAAGGGCCTCATTTATCATCGGAACAAGTCTGTCCACCGGAATAGAATTGAAGTAGTTGCTGATATCGGCCTTATAATAATACATACTGCCGATATCAGGCAGACTTATAAAATGCTTTACCGCATCCTTGGCGTTCCTGTTCGGTCTGAAGGAGTATAGACCGCGGCAGAAAAGCCCGTCGTATTTTCTAAGAACAAGATGAGTCAGAAGCTTGAGAACATAATTCTCGGCCTCGGGGTACATATAAACGATACGCTTTTTCCCTGTGCCGCTTTTATTTATTACAGATCTCCTCGGCAGAGGAAACGGCCTGCCGTTTTCTATCCTCTCGCATACGGGAAGATAGCCCTTTTCTTCAATAAAAGCCGCAAGCTCCCTCTCGAAGCGGGAGCTGACCGCAAGTGAAGCCTTATACTGCAGGAATTTATTCCAATACTGCTCCTGAGAAAGCAGGCGGAGCATAGACATTCTGATTCCTCCGTTGCATAAAAAAACAGAAAGAGAAATCATTAAATCCAAGAAAATTCTTGGATATACAGGACCGTACACGGATCGTCTGCCTGCGAAGCTCAATCCTGACCCGTGCCTTGTCTGCCGCAGGCGCAAAGCGTTCTCTTTCTGTTCTTTTCAGTTTTAGGCGGTGCATTCAGGCACCGAGCGCACCCCTTGTGCGTGTGATGACATATTTTTTGGTATTCCACCAGCCGTGATAGTCAATGTAATAGCGAAGATAGGGTATCCCCTTGGCTCTGCAGTCGCTTCTCAGCTTTTTTGCACAGCTCTTACTCTTCATAAGCTCAACCACAAGAGCTGTCCTGCCGTTTTTAACAAAGTAATAAACAGGCATACGGGTGGATCTTGAGGTATCGCACGTTACCTGACAGTCCCTGAACTCGTTAAGGAAAATGCTGTCGAAATACTGCTTATAGGTGCCGTTGAAGTTGTACTGATTTTCCTCGGCAGGCATTACCTCGCCCCACGAAAAGCCTGAGGGAGAGTTTGAACCCTGTTGCTGCTGAGGCGCAGGAGCAGGTGCGGGAGTATTCTGCGGAGCAGGAGAGGGCTGATTGTGCTGAGCGTTATTGCTTCTTGCATTGCCGAAAAGATCCTTCATCATTCTTTCGGCTTTTTCGGCGTCATTAGCTGTCTGAAAGAGCTTGGAAAAAAGACCCATAAAATGAACCTCCTTTATTATGGCGGAAAATAGTCTATAGTCCGGATTATAACATATCTCATAAAAGAATTCAATAATTTATTAAAAATATAGTCGGGTCAATATTCGATAAAACAAAAATCCGCCGCACCTGAAAGGCCGCGGCGGAAATATTTTTATAAGACGGATTATCAGACTACACCCTGAGCGATCATTGTGTCAGCTACCTTGACAAAGCCTGCAATGTTGGCGCCTACTACATAGTTGCCCTCAAAGCCGTACTTCTTTGCAGCATTTGCAATGTTATGATAGATGTTGACCATGATGCCCTCGAGCTTCTGATCGACCTCCTCAAAGGTCCAGGAAAGACGCATGCTGTTCTGTGACATTTCAAGAGCAGAGGTAGCAACGCCGCCTGCGTTAGCAGCCTTGCCGGGAACAAAGAGTACGCCTGCGCCCTGGAGAAGCTTGGTAGCCTCAAGAGTGGTGGGCATATTTGCACCCTCGCAAACTGCAGTTACCTTGTTGTTGATGAGGTTCTGAGCGCCCTCAACGTCAAGCTCGTTCTGAGTTGCACAGGGAAGAGCAACGTCGCAGGGGATAGTCCAGAGGAACTTGCCCTCATTGTATTCTGCGTTGGGACGATAGTTCTTATACTCTGAAAGTCTTGCTCTCTTGACCTCCTTGATCTCCTTGACAGCGTCGAGGTCGATTCCCTCAGCGTCATAGATCCAGCCGGTAGAATCTGTAAGAGTAACTACCTTTGCGCCAAGCTGAGCAGCCTTCTCTGCTGCATAGATAGCAACATTGCCTGCGCCTGATACGCAAACAGTCTTGCCCTCAAGGCTCATGTCATGATCCTTCATGAGCTCGTTTGTGATGTAGAGCAGACCGTAGCCTGTAGCCTCCTTACGTGCAAGAGAGCCGCCGTAGGTAAGACCCTTACCGGTAAGAACGCCCTCATACTGATTCTTGAGTCTCTTATACTGGCCGAAGAGATAGCCGATCTCACGAGCGCCTGTGCCGATATCACCTGCAGGAACGTCTGTATCCTGACCGATATGTCTGAAAAGCTCTGTCATAAAGCTCTGGCAGAATGCCATGACCTCTCTGTCGCTCTTGCCCTTGGGGTCGAAGTCGGAGCCGCCCTTGCCGCCGCCGATAGGAAGACCTGTAAGAGAATTCTTGAAGATCTGCTCAAAGCCGAGGAACTTGATGATGCCGAGATTTACTGAGGGGTGCAGACGAAGACCGCCCTTGTAGGGACCGATAGCGCTGTTGAACTGGATACGGAAGCCTCTGTTTACCTGAACCTTGCCGTTGTCGTCTACCCACGGAACTCTGAACATGAGCTGTCTCTCAGGCTCGGTTATCCTCTCAAGGATAGCCTCCTTCTGGTACTGAGGGTTAGCCTCGATTACCGGCTCTAGAGATTCAAGCACCTCTTTTACTGCCTGAACGAATTCGGGCTGTGCAGGATTCTTTACAATTACCTTTTCGAGTACGTCACTTACATAAGACATATTCAGTCACTCCTTAAACCTTTTGTTTGAATTTTTGAAATATGCGTATCCGGCTTGTGCAAAATGCATGTTTCGGACGCCATGTTTCATATTGTAGCACACAAGTTCTGGGATTTCAATACCTTTTTATAATTTTTTGCAAGTTTTCTTTTTTGAAAATTCAAAAAATGCCATGATATTGCTTCCTCTGTTCATTCATACGGTTTTGTGAGCATAATTTCGCTATACTGCTTCTGCCCTTCGGCGCAGTGCCTGCGCTCTCAATTCGCGCCCACGCTCGCTGCGCTCGCTTATTTCAAGAA
>ONFW01000231.1 GCA_900317215.1 uncultured Eubacteriales bacterium
GCAGCAGAACAAAAAGCAAGGACGACTTATGACAATATCCTTAGATTCTGTGATGATCCCGATGTCAAGGATGCTATCAGATTCCTTCGTGCAAGAGAAGTTGTGCACTACCAAAGATTCGGCGAGGTGCTGCGGATCGTAACAGATAAGCTTGACAGCAAAAACTTTTACTCCTTTAACCCTGAGTTTGATAAACCGGGAAAGAAATAAAAGTATAGGAAATAAAGTGATGATTATAAATGCCGCTTTGCAGGTGAGTTCTTGCAAAGCGGTTTTTTATCGCAATAAAGATAGGAATGATAAAAAAGCGATATTCTGCTTTAAAGTGAGAAAATATTATAGATATTATGAATGATAATGTCAAAAAAGCATGAGGTATCATATAAAGGTGAGTATTATCGTACCTAAAATGATAAAAATATATAAGAAAAAGAGAATAAATCAAAACGGATATTATTATACCTTGCTAAATCAGGAATGATATAGTATAATATACTTGAGCTGTATACAAAAGGAGGCAAAGAAATGGATCTAACAGGAAAGTCCTGTCCCGTATGCTCAAAAGAATTTAAAGAAAATGACGATATAGTAGTATGCCCTAAATGCGGAGCTCCTTACCATAGAGATTGTTATTCTCAAACCGGAAAATGCATATTCACCGAGCTTCATAAAAGCAAAAAAACATGGAAGGAAATGCAGGCAGAGGAAAATAAAAAAGAAGAGGAAACTGAGAATTCAGCCGAAACAGTAAAATGTCCGAGTTGCGGAGCTGAAAACCAAAAGAACGCAATAATATGTAAAACCTGTGGAAGATTTTTGTCAAAGGATATCTCCTTTTCGGATTCGACCGGCAGCACCGGTCAGAATAACGGAGTGGGCGGCGTACCGTTCTCGGTATTTCTTGATCCTATGGGCGGAGTGCCGCAGGATGAGGACTTTGACGGTGTGAGTGGAGCTGAGCTCTCGCAGTATATTCAGGTGAACACTTCATATTATCTTCCTGTTTTTTCAAGAATGAAAAGGCTTCAGAAAAATCGTTTCAATTTCTGTGCTTTTTTGTTTACGGGAGGCTGGTATCTGTACAGAAAGCAGTATGTAAAGGGTGCAATAACAGCATTGGTGTATGTCCTTCTTGAAATAGGAATGATGCTTGCATCATCTTTATTTGCTGTTCCGCTGATGAATGAGGCTTCTGAGTATTTCGGAAAAACAACATACGTCAGCGGTATGGAATATATCAACTGGGTTTATAACAATAAATCGGCAGGAGATGTGTTTCTCATGTTGTTGCCGGAGGTTCTCCTCATAGCAATGATAACAATGAGGATAGTCTGCGGTCTGAGGGGAAACCGAAGCTACTATAAATGTGCGGTAGCCAAGATCAAAAGGATAAAACAGGCTGAAATGCCTGCAGAAAGCACTGAGAATAGTGTATCCGAAAAAGAAACAGAGGAGAAAACAGGTGATGAGAGCTTAGAAGCCCCAAGACTGCCGCAGCAGCTCTCACAAAAGCTGAAGGAAGCAGGCGGAGTGAATAAAGCGGTGGCTTGGATGTGCTTTGCCTGTTATCTGATATTGTCATTTGCGCCAATGTTCATAAAATAAACAAAACGGAGGAATCAAACATGAAAGTCAGAAAAGCCGTCATTCCCGCAGCAGGCCTTGGAACAAGAGTTCTTCCTGCTACAAAGTCAATGCCCAAGGAAATGCTGACGATAGTTGACAAGCCTGCGATACAGTATATCGTTGAGGAGGCTGTTAATTCGGGCATAACAGATATCCTGATAATAACAAACAGGGGGAAGGGTGTTATTGAGGATCATTTTGACCGCAGTCCCGAGCTGGAGGAGAGACTTCTTGCCTCAGGAAAGAAGGACGTCTATGATCAGGTGGTCGCAATATCGAAGCTGGCAAATATATATTTTGTAAGACAAAAGGAAACAAAGGGACTTGGTCATGCGGTAAATTGTGCAAGGTCTTTTGTGGGAAATGAGCCGTTTGCTGTGCTGTATGGAGACGATGTTATAATCGGTGAGGATCCGGCATGCGGGCAGCTTATAAGAGCCTATGAAAAATACGGCAAGGCGGTAGTTGGCATAAAATCAGTTCCGGAGGAGGCTATTTCAAAATACAGCTCCCTCAAGGTGGAGCACCTTGACGGAAACGAGTACAGCTGCACGGATATGGTCGAAAAGCCTAAAACAAAAGAAGAGGTACTTTCGCTGTTTTCTATTCTGGGTCGCTGCGTTCTTACACCGGATATTTTCGATATACTTGACAATACCGCTCCCGGTGCAGGCGGAGAGATACAGCTTACGGATGCTATGAAAACACTGGCTCAGACCAAAGGAATGACAGGCGTCGATTTCACAGGAAAGCGCTATGATATGGGCGACAAGCTGGGAATTCTTGAGGCTACAGTTGAGATCGCTCTTGCAGATCCTGTTCTTGGAGATAAATTCAGACAGTATCTTAAGGGCCTTTCCGAAACGCTGTGAAGATTTGATAATATCAAAGAGTATAAATAAATATTATGTGGAAATGCACTATCATATTGAAAAACTCCACAGAATATAGTATCATAAAAAGAGAAAACTAATGCCCTTGGGGTGCTCAGGGGCTTTATCAGAACAATCAAGGAGGAAAAAACAATGGCAGTAACCCTTAACGATAAGCATCTTAAGAAATTCATTACATGTGAGGAGTATGCTTCGATAGCTCCTCAGATCTCTGCTGCACATGCTCTTCTTAAGGATAAGAAGGGTCTGGGCGCAGAGTTTACAGGCTGGGTGGAGCTTCCTGAAAAATATGACAGGGAGGAATTTGCAAGAATAAAGAAGGCTGCGGAGAAGATCAGGAGCAATACCGATGTATTTGTTGTTATCGGTATAGGCGGCTCATATCTCGGGGCAAGGGCGGCTATCGAATTTCTCAGATCACCGAATTATAACGCACTTCCCAAGGATACACCCGATATATACTTTACAGGCAATTCGATCAGCTCAACGGCGCTTTCAGAGCTTCTGAAAATATGCGAGGGCAGGGATGTGTCGGTCAATATGATCTCTAAGTCGGGAACGACTACCGAGCCGGCAATAGCCTTCAGGGTATTCAGAGAGCTTCTTGAAAAGAAGTACGGCAAGGAGGGCGCAAGGGAAAGGATCTTCTGCACCACCGATAAGGAAAAGGGTACGCTCAAGAGTCTTGCAACTAAGGAGGGCTATGAGACCTTTGTAGTGCCGGACGACGTAGGAGGCCGTTATTCTGTTCTTACTGCTGTAGGACTTCTTCCGATAGCTGTTGCAGGCTGTGATATAGATGCGCTGATGAGCGGCGCTGCTGCAGCAAGTAAGGAGCTCAGCGTTGAAGATATCGAAAAGAATGACTGCTACAAATATGCCGCAATAAGAAATATACTTTACCGAAAGGGCAAGAGCATAGAGCTTCTTGTAAGCTACGAGCCCTCGTTTACCATGATGAACGAGTGGTGGAAGCAGCTTTACGGCGAGAGTGAGGGCAAGGATAACAAGGGACTGTTCCCCGCATCGGTAGTGTTTTCAACAGATCTTCACTCAATGGGTCAGTATATTCAGGAGGGCGCAAGAATACTGTTTGAAACCGTAGTTCAGATAGAAAAGCCCAAGTATGAGCTTACCTTAGGTACAGATCCTGAAAATGTTGACGGTCTCAACTTCCTTTCGGGCAAAACAGTGGACTTTGTGAATAAAAAAGCGTTTGAGGGAACTGTTCTTGCACATACTGACGGCTGTGTACCTAATGTCATCCTTAATATTCCCGAGGCAAATGAGTTTGAGCTTGGATACCTCATCTATTTCTTTGAGAAGGCTTGCGCTATAAGCGGCTATACTATGTGCCTCAATCCCTTCAATCAGCCCGGTGTTGAGAGCTACAAGAAAAATATGTTCGCACTTCTCGGAAAGCCCGGCTATGAAAAGATGAAGGAAGATCTTGAGGCAAGATTAAAATAATTCTGAAAACTCAACAAAACTCATTGACTTTATCATTATTTTAATGTAAAATTTTTATATAGAATATCAACCTTGTTGATAGATATTTTAAGGAGGCAAAAACAATGGTCACACTTATTATCGGCAAAAAAGGTACAGGTAAGACAAAGAAGCTTATCAGTCTTGCAAATGAAGCGGTAGAGGCTTCTAACGGCAATGTTGTAGTTATCGAGAAGGGCTCGAAGCTTACATACGACGTTACACACAAAGCAAGGCTTATTGATACAGAGCAGTATTCTATCAACGGATATGATGCTTTCTTTGGTTTCCTCAGCGGTCTTTGCGCAGGCAACTATGACGTTACTGATGTTCTCGTAGACTCCACGCTCAAGATCGGCGGAAACGATTTCTCCGCCTTCTCGGATTTTATCCAGAAGATCAACGTGCTCGCTGCAAAGACGGAAACAAAGTTCACCTTCCTTGTCTCTGCAGATGAAAAAGAGCTTCCTGACAGTCTTGACGCAGTTACAGTCAAGATCTGATCTCAGACCGGATATTTTCAGAGCTGCCGCAGCCGACCCTGCGGCGGCTTTTTGCTTTTTATTATTTTTTTGAACACAAAAGGACCGCTGCATTTCCGGTACGCAGCGGTCCTTGTCTGTTTCTACATCTAAAGTGTTTTGATATACCTCCACTCACTGAGAAGCCTGTCAAAGCTCCATGAGGCATTTGCGGGACTTGTGGAGGGCAGCTTTAAGGGTACGATACCTGTTTTTTCAAGCTGATACCTCATGTAAAGCCTGAAAGCGGTATTGCCGTTTGTAATGATATTTGTTATTCTGCAGCTTTTGAGTATTACTGAAAGGTCGTTCGGAACAACTTCTGTAA
>ONFW01000034.1 GCA_900317215.1 uncultured Eubacteriales bacterium
TATTGCAACATAGATGGGTTCTTCGCTTTCGCAGAGGTCCTTCAGGTCGGTGACCAGAGCGGACATTCCCGAAACAAAGCATTGCTCACCGGCAATTGAACGTATCTCTCTGATGGCATCCATAGTAATGTCCGCTGAGGTCGCACTGTCAAAAAAGACGGCCATCATTGTGGAATGGTCCGTATTGAATGCTTTATAGACCTTTTCGGGGAGCATTTCCATGGGTACGGAGATATCGGCAATACTGTCATACCAGACGACCGTTTCAACATGGTCCACCTTCTCGATCTTTGATTTGAGTTCGGACACATCCTTTGCCGGCATATTCTCAACAATGATAAAGGAGAATGCACCCTTGCCGAATTCATTCATAAGTTCCTTCTGACCTATGACAGTGTCCATATCCTCAGGCAGATAATCCAGCATATCGTAATTGACTCTTGTTAATACAAAACCAAACACCGCCGGTATCATCAGCAGAACGGTGATGATAAGTATGGGTATGCGGTATTTTACAACCGCTTTTGCAAGCTTCACTTGTTAACAGCCTCCGTTTCAGAATGATATGTGTCAATGTTGTCGGGATATTGGTTTTTGATGATCTTGACCGTACTGAGAGCTACGCAAAGATGAAGTATCCCTTCCGAGAGCAGCGCCGCTCCGCTGAGTGCCGTCAGAAGCCTTGTGCTTTCCCAGGGGAAAACCGAGAGCAGCGATCCAAGCATACAGGTTAGTGCGGCAAGTACCAGAATGACCCGCCATGAGTGTATCCCGAAGCTTTTTGCATCCTGGGCTATCCGTATTTTGAACAGGGAGTCCGCGAGTATTGCAATGCCTGCGGCAATAATGGTATAGTTTATTGCGTCAGGCGCCCTGGCAAAAACGATGGACCCGAGAACTATAAGTATTATCCCGAATTCAAGATCATACTGGAATGCAAGACGAAACAGATCCTTTGAAAAATATCCGATGATCTTTATTATTCCGAATACGATCATGTAAGCTCCCAGCAGATATCCCAGGGATACCTTTGAGATATCAGGCCAGATCATAAACATCAGACCTGCAAGACAGAATACCGCCGACATGACGATATATCCGGCCTTTGCTACAAGCATGGGAACTGTCGAACGCATTTTCATTTTCTCATCTCCTTCGATTTTATATTGTATTCATGAGAGGGAAAAATGAAAACGGTCAGCAAAAAGCCCGTGTCTGTTTTTCAGACACGGGACTAAAAATGTCTATCAAATTATTGATTTTCCGTTTAAGCTGCGGTTTATCAGCTCTTCGATCATTCCGTGAAGCAGCTCGCAAGAGCGTGAGATGAATTTCTGTGAATCCGTCTCCATTTTCTGGTCAAGCCAGTTTATCACGATTCCGAAGCATTCGCACTTACAGATACGTCCGATGACCTCCTTGTCAAATTCGTCGATCTTTCGTCCCTTCAGCAGGGCACGTCCGTATGAATCCACGATATAATCACAGACCTTCCAGAGATACTGTTCAAAGATACTGCGGTTGATGGAGTTGTATATATGCAGTATGGCTTTTTTGTTTTTGGATCCGAAATCGGTCACTGCGAGCAGAGCTGTCTCTGCGGATTCAATAGTTGGATAATCTGCGATTATCCTGTCTGCTTCCTCCTGTATGATCTCTTCTATCAGGGCCGGAAGGTCATGGTAATGATAATAGAAGGAATTGCGGTTGATGCCGCATTCTTCAACTATCAGCTTAACGGATATCTGGGTGAGAGGCATACGTTCAAGCAGGGAAAGAAAGGTCTTCTTTATCAGATCTTTGGTCAGATTAGTCAAGTCTTCATCTCCTGTATTCTGAAGGGGATATTTACAAGCGCCGTCAGGCACCGACAGTATTAATGATACTGCAAATTAGTTGCTAAATCAAGTTTTTTTGGAATTATTTTCGCTGAAAATAATCTTTGGTGAGAAAACTTCAAAGTTTTATTATGTTATCAAAAGCGCTCTTTGCGAAAAAAACTATTGTTGCCCGGAAGACTGAGGTATCCGGTAAAACAACAATATCACATCTTGCCAGTGACGCCAATGACGATGGGATAATATTGATCGTCATGTTGAACTGTCTTCCGGTTTATGTTATAATGAAGATAATAACATTTGAATTATTGAGACGGCGGTATGGCCGCATTTCAGAACAAAGAGTAATTGAACACATACCGGAAATGTTTATCAGGTATTAGAAAACCTTGCTGCTGTGTGGACGGAAAACCGTGTGTAAACATTATTGGCAGTATAAAACTGCCTGTGGATGCAAAGTGAATATGGAGGTTTACAATGATCACGGATTACAGCCATATGTTGAACTATGTAAAGGAAACCCTTTACAATAGCGGAAATGATATAAATAATAAGGAATATCAGTCTTTTCGCAGCCGATTCGGCCATACAAAACGTGTTTTGAATTGGTGTGAAAGATTGAGCCGGGCATACAGCGGTCCAGTTAATGAATATGTCTTATTTGTCTCTGCAATTTTTCATGATGTTGGTTATGCGATCATAAATGACGAACCCGCTCTTACTCACGCCGAAGCAAGTGCAAAACTGTTCAAGGATTACTGCAGTAAATATGATGTATCATTTAA
>ONFW01000008.1 GCA_900317215.1 uncultured Eubacteriales bacterium
CTTGCTTTCGTCTGCCTTGCTTTCGTCTGCCTTGCTTTCGTCTGCCTTGCTTTCGTCTGCCTTGCTTTCGTCTGCCTTGCTTTCGTCTGCCTTGCTCTCGTCTGCCTTGCTCTCTGTTGAAGTTACAGAGGCAGCAGAGCTATCCTGAGTTTTGCTTTCATTCTTTGCACAGCCTGCGCTTACACAAGCAAGCATTGCTGCAGCCATAGCAACTGCAATTACCTTCCAAAGCTTTGATCTCATAATAAATCATCCTTTCAAACAATATGGAAGCATTTTGCTTCCAAATAGAATTATACTGCACTTTATTTTTAATATCAAGAAATAATATTGTAATAAATTCCATTTTAATGTCATTATCTTACGAAAATGAATCCGTTAAAAAGAACAAGCCCCGGGGAGTTTGATATCCTCGGGGCTTAAGTCTTTTTATTCAGCCGTCAGTTGAGGAGTGACGCCTGATTTAAGGTATGCTGTTTTTTACTTCAGTGAAAAGGCTCAGGGTATGAATTCACCGGAGTAGATGTGACCGACAACACCAGGAAGAATACTGAATGCAGCCGGATTGCTGAGAGAGGTCTCTGACCAATTGCCGTCCTGATTAACAAGACCGGTAACAGCAACATTCACTATCTGCCCCTGCTTAACTCCGTTCTGAATGAAGCCGTCTTTAACAACCTGCGTTGTGTTGGGTCCGATAACAGGAACCGGAAGCTCAAAGACGTTCGGATTTCCTGTTACATCATCGCCGGAGTAAATGTGGAATGCGTATGAGGACGGAACATTCTCGCCTGCACGGGAGTAGGTATTGCCCTTGTAAAGAATGGCCTGAGAGCCGTCCTCGAGCTCTACCCATGCATAAGCCTCAATGTCGTTTATCTGGCTCTGATCGTCAAAGAAGCAGTCGAGAAGCATTGTTCCTTCTGCAACATTGCCTGAGCTGACAGGGAGCGACTTTACCTTTACCTTGAAGTTCTGGGGTGCCAGCGGGTCTGTGGGCTTTTCATTTACTGTAACAGTAAATACCTTGGAGGATACTGAGTTGGATTGCGACGAATCCCTCACCTTTACCTGGATCAGGTTTTTGCCTTTGGGAAGATTGCTCACAACAACCTTTGCATTGGTGCTCCATGACTGGAACGTGCTGTAATAGGTTGCGCCCTGCTTCTTAACATAGACTGCATATTCCCTTTCGCCTTCGCCGCCTCTTGCAGAGCATTTTACTGTTACGCTTTCGCCCTCGGTTATAGTTTCTTTGTCTATCTTAGAGGTATTCTCGAGCTGAACCTTAGCTACGGTGGTCTGCATCTCCTTTGTTACAGTGGTCTTGGAGTCCTTAGCCCTTGCACGGATAGTAAGTGTACCCTCCTTCTTGGGAGTATAGGCAACACTGTCGGTGCTGCTGTAGGAGCTGATCGTTGAGAAATAGGTAGAGCCCTGCTCCTTTACAAAGAAGGCATACTGGATATCGCCCTCGCCGCCGTCAGCCATTGCCACTATCGTGATCGGGTCGTTTGTGGTGGGTTCACCGTCGGAAATGATCTTAGCCGTAAGAGAAAGTGGTCTTGCATTTACATCCAAAGTCATCAGCTTGGAGACTGTCTTGTTTCTGCTGTCCTTAGCCTTTACGAGCACATTATATGTGCCTATTGCCTGGGGAGTGAAAACAGCAGAGGTGCTGTCGCCGAACGCCTGCAGCGTGCTGTAATATGTAGCTGTTGAGAGCTTGGTATATACAGCGTACTGAACGGGAGCAGCGCCACCCTTTGAAGCACAGTTAACTGTTATGCTGTCACCTATGAATATCTCATCATCGCTGATAGAAGAGATGTTCTCAAGGGGATCTGTCACTGTTATGTCAAAGTCCTTGACGGTAGTCTTGTTGTTTTCGTCCTGTACCTTTGTGCGGACAATATAAGCGCCTGCCTTGGTGAACTGAATGTCAACACTGTTGTTTGTATCAAACGCCTGTACAGTTGTGAAGTACTTTGCGGCTGCTGTCTTCATGTATACCGCATACTTATGTGTTCCTGTACCGCCTGATGACTTAAGGGCTACATTTATGCTGCCGCCTGTTTCAACTGCTGTAGCGCTTACTGTAGTGTCGTTTGTAAGAGGTGCGGGGTTGACTGTTACTTCAAAATCTCTGACTGCGATAGTACCCTGAACGTCCTTAGCCTTTGTGCGGACGTTATAGAGAGCTACTGCCGCGGGCTTGAACTCGACGATCTTATTTGACGAGAAATTCTGAAGGGTGGTGTAATACTTTGCTGTTGAGAGCTTGTAATAAACAGCGTATTCTACGGGAGCAACGCCGCCGCCGGATTCGAGATTGAGAGTTGTGCTGCTGCCGAAATCAACAGTAGTGCTGCTGATAGCGGTGGTGTTTTCAAGGGGAAGAGGATTGACTGTTATATCCATATCCTTAACGACTGTCTTTCCCCTGCTATCCTTTACCTTGGTGCGGACATTGTAGGTTCCGTAGGCTGCGGGAGTTATGGTTATCTGAGAAGCGTCTCCGAAGCCCTGGAGTGTAGAATAATACTTAGCTGTGGAGGCCTTGTAGTATGCAGCGTACTGAACGTCGCCGAGGCCGCCCGTTGAGGCAAGGGTCAAGGTGACGGAGTCGCCCTCCTGAATTGTGCCAGCGCTGAGAGAGGAGGTGTTCTCGAGGGGATCGAATACTGTAAGATTGAAGTCCTTAACAGCAATGATACCTCTTGCGTCCTTTACCTTTGTGCGGATATTGTAGGTGCCTGACTTTGACGGAGTAAAGCCGACAGCGGCATTTTCGTCAAAGTTCTGGAGCGTTGTGTAGTATTTAGCGGTTGAGAGCTTGTAGTAAACAGCGTAGGTCTTCTCTCCAAGACCGCCTGTGCATGAGAGAGCTATATTTGCTGTGCCGCCAAGCTCAAGGGATTCAGTGTTTACGGTTGAGGTATTTGCAAGCTTTGAATTTACAGTTATTACGAAATTCTTTGTGGAGACTTTTCCTCTTGAATCTCTTACTCTTGAACGGAGGTTATAGGTGCCTGCCGCAGCGGGAATAAAGTCGATAGAGGATTCGGAGCTGTAATCCTGCAGCGTCTTATAATACTGAGCCGAGGTAGTCTTGTAGTAAGCCGCATATTCACGGGCGCCTGTGCCGCCAAAGGCATCGCCATTGAGGGTCAAGGTATCGCCTGCTACAGTCTCGGTTGCAGTAACAGTAGTCCTGTTCTGGAGAGTCTTGGCTGCAACAAAGCTTGCCGTATTGCTCTTGTTTGTCTCAAACAAGTCATCGTCATAAGGAGCGGAAGCCGTTGCGCAGATAGTTACGGTATCGCCCTGCTTTATGCCGTTTACATATGTGTTCGCATAGATCTCCTGAGTATCGTCGGGTCCAAGCACGGGAAGAAGCAGGGTATAGTTATTTCTGCCATCTACTGTTGACCATGTGCTATCCCCGGGTGCACCCCTGACTGAGCGTAATTCGACTTGGATTGCTTCCATGAGCGGGCTGAGTACGTTTATTGAGTCATTGAGCCAGTATTCCTCGCCGGATGCAACAGTTACCTTTGCCATAAGCTTGCAGCTGAATACATCCTCATTCTCGTCCCATGATACAGTGACGTCAGCTTCGCCGGAGGTAAGTGTCTCGCCGTCATCGGCGTATGGAAGTGAATTAACGGTTACGGTAAGGTTTGCCGGAACAGCCCAGTCAATTACAGCCGGATCAAAGATCCTTGCGGTGAATGAATATTCCTCGGAGTCCCTGTGCTGAGAGTCGCCAACTACCTTGTAACTAATAGTATATACTCCAGCCTGTACCGCAGTGGGTATCTCTGTTGACCATTTGCAGTCGTCAATCTTGTAGTACATTGTGCCGCCTTCAGCATAGCCTTCGTCGCAGAGCCATTCGGACTGACCGGTGTAGTTAACGACCAATGAATAAGGCTCATCGCTAATGGTCGCTACAGGCATTTTAGGCTTGGCTTCCTCCCAATAACCTGTCATATCAAGCGTTTCCAGACCAATATTAGCATTTTGGCCGTCTGTGTTTGTTGTATTGCCCTGATCGTCTTTGGGAACAAGCTTGAGAGCCTCTTCATTGAAGAAGCAGTTGTTTAGCTGACGGTAGCCGGCCGTGTTGTGAACAAACACAGCATTTTTTGTATTAGCAGTCACTTCAATTCGCAAGGGGTTTACAAAGCAGTTGGAAACCTCGAAAAGGCTGTCCTCGTGTGCGGCGTAGGTACTCATTTCACCTATGCCGTACCAGCAGTTGTTATTGCCAACAAATATGCCGGTGAACATGCAGTTCAGAATATGTACATCTTCACGAAGGCTCGCTATTTCGATAATTCCGCCTGTAGCAACGCCTCCGGAGGACATTTGCACTATGGTCTGATTGTTAATGCAGTTGGCTATGGTAATACCACTTTCAGCTTCCCCTACAAAGCCGCCGTGCACGCCCATTATATAGACGGTGCCCTCAAGCGTGAGGTTCTTTATCACGGGGCTCCAATAGTGCCATGAACCGTCAGAATACTCAGTGGCAAAGCCCGATGTGTCGCCGAAGAGAGAAGCGCCGTAGTAGCCTCGGGTGTTTACCGAATAAAGCCATATTGTATGACCGTCGCCGTCAAACGCGCCGCTGAAGGCCGGGTAGCTGCCGTTCTTCAGTCCGCTTCTTGTTTCGCTTACTATAATGTCATCTGTCAGCTTGTAGTATTTGTCCTTTGTGTCTCTGGTGCCGCAGAAGGTGCTCCAATCAAGCGCATCGTTGATGAGATAGGGGTCTGCGGGGTGCCGCTGCCCTGAAGATCGGGAGCCTCGACTATGCTGACATTCATGCTGTATACTTCGCTGTCACGGTGGTAAAGGTCGCCCCTTGCCATATAGTATATGGTGTAGTCGCCTATCTCCGTAGCCTTTGGCACAGTGGTCGTCCATTCACCGTCATTCAGCTTATAGGCGATACTGCCGCTATACACCTGACCTTCCATGTACTCATAATTGTCATTCTTCTGAACAACGCCGCCGTAGGTATAGTATTCCTTAGTAGACTGAATAGGTACAATGAGAACATGCTCATCGCCTGTATAAGCAAAGGTATGAGTTCCCGAGTTGGCGGTTGCGCTTGCCTGAGGAAGAGTGAGACTTACCTTCCCGTCTGCACTTTGCCAGTAATCGCCGTCGGTAAGAGCGCTAACTCCATATTTGTCAGACGTACCCTGATAATTTGTGTCATTCTGGAGGTATGTAGCCTCCTGATTGTAGAAAACGTCCTCCTCGATATCCATGTAGGAGCTGCTGTACGCCGGGTTGTAGAGGATCTTGTTGTTTACATCGGTAGTATCAATCATTGAAGGACGGAAGTAGCTTCCCGAGATAATGCCATCACCTCCGTATGCATAACCCACAAAGCCGCCAAGCCTTGTAGCGTTCTGTCCCTTTATAGTGCCGGTGAAGTCACAGTTATAAAGGTAAGTATTATACGCATAACCCATAAAGGAACCGCTGCGTGCTTCGCCGTTTATCGTAAGCGTAAGGTCGGCGTCGCTGGAGCAGTTGATGAGTTTTACATGAGAGCCATGACCGACGAAAAGGCCTGTATACATCTCATCAGAGGTGACAGAGCCGGAAATGTGCAGGTTCTTGATCCATGCACAGTCTACTGACGGAAAAAGACCAAAGCGTTCGGGAATGCCGTCCAGTCCGCCGGAAACACCGGTGTTGTTTGCATAAATTGTTATCGTGTGACCGTCGCCGTCGAATATACCCATGAAGTGATGGTCTGTATAACCGCCATTGCTCTTTGTTTCTCTGCCGCCGAGCAGGACCAGGGTCCCGTCACTATCGGAGAGAGTGAGGTCGGTAGTAAGCTTCATATAGGTTGCATCGTCTTCACTGTAGTACGGAGAGACAAGCTTGCCTTTCGTGGTGAGGTAGCTGATATAGCGCCAGTTGTCCATATTCGCTATGATAAGGGGATCCTCCCTTGTGCCGGTGCCCTCGCAAGTGCCGTAGAAGCTGACTGTCGCACTCGGGAATACCGTGCTCCAGTTATTTTCTGTAAGCTCCTCGGTCTTTGATGCAACGGGAGTTACCGTGATGTTCTCGTCCGCCTCAGCCTCGGCAAGAATATCTGCGGTGTCGTTCCAGTAGGTCATTGCGTTGTTAAAGCGGGTCTGAAGGTCTTGCGCCTTTGCGTAAGCCTCGCTCGAATAGGTAACATAGTCGAATTTCACCGTTGCCGGAATCACCTTCTGTGAATACATCGGGATAGTGACCTCAACGCTCGCGGGCAGATTTTCAAAGAAGCCCTCGACCTCTACCGGATCGGAATAATCCTCAGTGGGGCCGTCAAAGTAAATTTTTGAAAGACTGGGGTTGTTCTTGAACGCCTGCGGGTGTACCCTTGTAGTAGTGGAGTGGAAATAGATCTCCCTGACGTCCTTTCTCGGGAAAATGCCTGCAGGGATCTCCGCCTCATCGCCAAAGACCTCAAGCACGCCGTTGCTCCACAGAGTGTAGGTCGCTCCTCCGCCAAGCTCATCCTGTTCCGATATCGTAACTCCTGACACCTGCTCTATCGCAGACGCCGGAACGGAAGAAAGCCCCGCCTTGCCGCCGACATAAGCCATAGGAACTATCAGCGCAAGTGACAGGACGGACGAAAGGATAGTTTTCAATGCTTTCTTTTTCTTTTTCATGCTATTTAACCTCCTCTTTTGAATCAGTATTTTGGGAATCGCTTTTATCTTGAATTTGCTTTTGCAGCGCATTCAATTCTTTTACCTGTTTGCGGTATGAGAAGAACAATATCAGCCATACCACAAAATATGCCGCCGTCTGAATGACAGCCATAATGATGATCTCGGTCATCGTTTCTAGCCACCCGAGTGTAAGCCCCAGAACAGGAAACAGCAGAACAACGCTCAGACAGTGAATAGCTGTTGCCGCAGTCAGAGGGATGCGATCAAGCTCATAGATCACAGTGCCGGCAAAGCACACAGCTCCGTACAAGCCGGAGGCAAGGGTCTGCACCGTAAAGGCAAGTGCAGCACTGCCGAAGAATTGCTCAAGAATCACCGGAAAGGGTCTGAACGGACCGCCCGAGAAAAGAGACTCGAACACAGCTATGCCGTCACCAAGAAGAATGCCTATCACAAAACCGATCAGGGCTCTTTTAAAAATAGTTTTCAGCATAGATATTCCTCCTCTCCGGAGAGGCGCTCCTTTATGAGCGGGATATACCTGCGCGAAGCCCATGTCTCCATGCCGTTTTTAAACTCGATGCGCAGCGTGCCGATTATCGTGAAATCGTATTTACGCACCTTTCTCAGATTTACAAGCTCAAAGCGGGATATTCGCAGAAAGCTTCTGCCAAGGAGCTTTTCCATGCTCTGCAAGGACTGCTTTGCCGTGTAGATGCCCGCCTCAGTTATTATACGCATCTGCTTTCCCTCGGAGGAAATAAAGATAATGTCAGCTTCTTCGACAACACAGGGACATTTTTCGCTGTCAAGCACGGTCAGGTGCCCGGTCTTTTTTTCGGTGAGCCTTTCGATCAGCTCCGATACCTGGGCGTCCTGCTGTGAGGCACGGACGATTATTTCTATCTCTTCCGAGTTATCGTCTCGTTCAAAGCGGACATTAATTTTTTTCATTCAGTCTATCACTCCTAACCAACAGCTTTTCATTCGCATTTTTTTGATTTCCGTTATCTGCGGATCCATTAAGCTGTCCCCTCCTTCGGGCAGGGTGGCTGCAACAGCCGCTCTGACGGTCATAATACTGGCAGTTTTCACAGGTGATCTCCTTCAGCCATATATTCTCACACCAGAACTGATGCGCCCAGCCGTATTTCGTATAACAGAAGCGGCAAACAAAATCAGCACATTCCCCGCCGATGAGGTTTCTCAATGGATATATATCGGTTCTGAGCATTGCAGTTCACCAGACTTTCGTTAACGATTAACAAAATTATACAACAAATCATTCGATTATTCAACACTTTTGGCATAAGCGGTATTTTCAGAGGTACAAACGGCAGCACATGACCGCGCAGGAC
>ONFW01000152.1 GCA_900317215.1 uncultured Eubacteriales bacterium
GGTATATCTCTGTTGCACTTTCCCTGGGGTCACCCCCGGCGGCCGTTAGCCGTTATCCTTGCCCTGTGGAGCCCGGACTTTCCTCGGATACAGCCTTTCGGCATTATATCCGCGACTGTTTATCTCACTCCGCTATCATTATAATACAATCCCTCTCCCTTGTCAAACCCGGCTCGCTGGGGAACCCCTTTTCTGGCGAAAAAAGGGGTTCCCCCGGTCTCGCTTGCCAGCTCGGTCGGTGCTTCTCAGCCTACGGCTGAGAGGTGTCCACCGGACACCGCGCACCCCTCCCTAAATTCGCCGTGTTTATCTCTATCGGGCAGAAAGTAATATATGCTTCCGAAGTAAGCGAACGCAGGCGGAGTGCCTCCGCTCTCGTGTTTTGACGCAACAGTTTTTTGAGCGTATCACCGCCTCGCAGACCATAAAGGTCTGCTCCGGGCGCAGTGCCTGCGCTGTCGTGTTTTGACGCACATATTTTTAAGCAACCCACCGCCTCGCAGACCGTAAAGGTCTGCTCTGTCTGTGTGTTTCTCCGCGCCGACCTTAGTTGTGTAAACGTAATGAAAAAGACCCGGGAGTTATCCTATCCTCTCAACGCTGATATATCCGATATGGGAATTGTTTTTCAGCAGTTCCTTAAGGTACCTGCCCGATGCCGCTCCGAAACGGCAGCCGTATGAATAAATCCCGTTTTGCTCAAGGCTGTCCGCAAAGCTGTTCAGATATGCAGCCTCGTGCTCATATCTTGTTTCAACGGCATACTCGTAGGAATAGGCAATACCGCCTGCAGGCGATCCGTTTTCAAGAGTTCCCTCCTGCCCGACTCTCTTGTACGGAACAAGATCTGTACAGCCGAGCATCATCAAAAATTCCTTCTGTCCGGCTATATATCTGATCGCCTTCGGAAGATAGCTCTTTACCGCTTCGATAGCCTGAGCCCTGTCCTCATCATACTGCTGCCTGTTCTTTTCATAGGTATCAAGGTTAACTCTTGAAATATCATCGTAGAGCGTATTCATCATCGGGTCATCATAACGCCTGAGAGAATCGTCATACACAAAAACTCCCATAGCTGCCGATGCTTCGTAAATATCTCCGGTTTTCCGGCATACAGCGAGCCACAGCGAATCCGCCTCATAGGTTCCCGTATATCCGAGACCCTGCTGGCATATAAGGTCGATCATCTCCTCAATCACATAAGGCTTATCAAAGGTTATATAACAGTCATATATTTCCTCATCATTTATCGAAGAGATCGTTCGCTCTGTGTTTTTGAAATAATAGGTCTTGTCAAGGGTCTTGTCATAGAACTTGAGCCTGCTTTCGTTTTTTACATCGGCAGCACCTTCTCGGAAGGGATAACTTGCCCTTCTGCTGAATACATCACTTCCAAAGGTATTCAGAGCGCCTTTCTTCACCTCTCCGCTCACGGATACAGCCCTGTAGGCATCGCCCTTTTCCATATTGTTACCGTAGATCAACTCATCAGGCAGAAATTCGTTTACAGAAAAGGAATAGTTTCCCCAGCCCCTCTCTGTGACTCTGAGCTCATTCCATTTTTTATCGGGCATGAACATGGCGGAATAATACATCATATCCTTTTCAAGCTGAAGCTGCTGGCCTTCGCCTATGGGATCATAATAATTCTCGTTCTCCCATTTAGGCATCTGATAAAGCAACCATACCGTTCCCGCTCCAAGAAGAGCGATAAGCATCAGCATGACAATGCTGAATGTGATCATAGACCTTCTTGTCCTGGACCTGATAAGCTTTATAAATTCTTTACTTTCCTTAGCCTCGCGGGTACTGTGCTTCTCGTCGTTGCTCTGCTTTTCAGTTTCGCCGATATAAGCGCCGATAGCCTTCTGCCGCTCGATATCCTCCTCTATTCTGTCCTTTTGAACCGCATCCAGCCCACCCTGTTTATAAAGCTCAAGCATTTCAGTATACTTCATATTCTTTCTCCTTTTTCAGAACAGGAATATCATTTTATAAGAATTCGGTTTTTTACGAAAAAATGACGCACCTTCTGCGCGGAAAATGCGTCATTACATTTGTTCTTTCAGTTCATCTCATATTCTTGCAGAGCCGCTTTTTCTTGCTGCGTCTATAACAGCCTCTGCAACAGTCTTTCCTATACGCTTGTCAAAGGCATAGGGAATGATATAATCCTCACAAAGCTCACTTTCATCAACAAGAGAAGCTATCGCATAGGAGGCAGCGATCTTCATCTCATCATTTATCTCTCTTGCCCTGCAGTCAAGAGCGCCCCTGAATATTCCCGGGAAGCAGAGTACATTGTTTATCTGGTTCGGGAAATCAGATCGTCCGGTGCCGATTATCCTTGCGCCTGCCTTCTTTGCGAGATCCGGCATTATCTCAGGCGTAGGGTTGGACATTGCAAGAACTACAGCGTCCTTGTTCATTGAGGCGACCATTTCCTCACTTACGATACCCGGCGCAGAGACGCCTATGAATACATCAGCGCCCTTCATAGCATCAGCAAGTCCGCCTGTCAGCTTTTCCTTGTTTGTTATTTTAGACATAGCGGCTTTTTCACTGTTGAGCCTTTCGTCGCCCTCACAGATAACTCCCACGCTGTCGCACATTATTATGTTCTTTACGCCAAGGTTCATAATGTGCTTGGCAATAGCTATGCCTGCCGAGCCTGCGCCGTTTACAACAGCCTTTATCTCACCGATATCTTTTTTTACTATCTTAAGGGCATTTATCAGAGCCGCAGCCACAACAACAGCGGTCCCGTGCTGATCGTCATGAAAAACAGGGATATCACAGATCTCCTTGAGTCTGCGCTCTATCTCAAAGCATCTCGGCGCCGCTATATCCTCAAGGTTAATGCCGCCGAAGCTGCCGGAAATGAGATAAACTGTTCTGACTATCTCATCAACATCCTTTGAGCGTATGCACAAAGGAAAAGCGTCCACATCCCCAAACTCCTTAAAAAGAGCGCATTTGCCCTCCATAACGGGCATTCCTGCCTCGGGACCGATATCTCCCAGACCAAGCACCGCCGTACCGTCTGTTATTACCGCAACGAGGTTGTTTCTTCTTGTAAGCTTGAAGGACTTCTCATAATCCTTATTTATCTCAAGACAAGGCTCTGCAACACCTGGAGTATACGCAAGCGAAAGCTCCTCCGAGTTTGTTATCGGCGCACGGGATACGACCTCTATCTTGCCCTGCCATTCATAATGCTTTTTCAGTGATTCCTGTCTTATGTCCATATTATCTTTCCCTTCTGCAATATTCAATATTTTGCCGAAATCAGGCAATTTTTATTATATTACATATTTTCTGCTTTGTAAACACCAAAATCCCAGTCTGCCGGGGGCCCCCCTTTTCCGGCGAAAAAAGAGCTTTCCCCGTTCTCGCCTGCCGGCTCATTCTTCTCGGGAAAAGGAGGGCTTCAGTCGAAATTGTATTAAATTATATTGGAATATGTCGCTCACCTTTTATTATATAGAGACGAAAGTTGAGTTATTAATATTGCAAAATTCAACAAATAATAGTATAATATCATTGTTGATACATATAGGTTGTACAGAAATCCTCTTTGTAACGCCAAATAAGGTCAATTCACCTGAATATCATCTTGCGATGTGACAGGACAAAATTTATTTTTCAGGAGATGGTAAACTATGGGAATTATCAGAGCAGCGATCAACGCTGTCGGCGGAGGTCTTGCCGATTCGTATCTTGAGGCGTACCGCCCTTCAAGAATGGGTCAGAGAACAGCCGTAGCACCCGGTATCTTTGCTGATGCAGGTCAGGGAAGAAACACTAACACAAAAAGAATGAACAACGTCATTTCCAACGGCTCCATGATACAGGTCGCATCCGGTCAGCTTATGTGCCTCGTGGACGGAGGGCGTGTCGTTGACTATTCTACCGTGCCAGGCTATTATCAGGTATCCAACTCAACATCGCCCTCACTTTTCAACGGTGAATTCGGCGCATCTCTCAGAGACGGCTGGGAGAGGATCAAGTTCGGAGGAAATACCTACCATGAGCAGAGGGTCATCTACCTCAACCTCAGACCCATGGAGGGTATCAAATTCGGAACAAAATCACCTGTTCCCTATTATGACGAGCACTACAAGATCGATGTTATGGTGCGGGCTTTCGGCACCTTCTCGATCCAGATAGTCGAACCCTGGAAGTTCTTTAACACAGTTATGCCCGCAGAGTGCGTAACGGACGGAATGGGCCTTGAGGTCGACGATTTCCTTGACGACACCTTCATGTCAGAGTATATCGGCGCTCTTGCCGAGGCTCTCAGCAGCATTTCCACTCTCGGCCAGCCCCTTTCAAGGATCCCCACACAGACATCTACCCTTTGCAAGTATATGCGTGACGCTCTTGATCCCGTATGGAGACAGGAGAGAGGTCTTGAGATAAAGAATGTAGGTATCACCAGCATTTCTTATGACGAGGATACAAAGAAGCTCCTCCAGGAGAGAAACCGTGTCGCTATCTACAACGATCCGAGCATGAGAGAGACTTATGTCCAGACCTCAATCGCAAGAGGCATCGAGGCCGCAGGCTCCAATCCCAACGGTCCGGTGGCAGGCTTCATGGGCATCGGTATGGGCATGAACGCCACAGGCGGCTTCATGGGCGCTGCTTCAAACAACAATATGCAGCAGATGCAGATGCAGCAGCAACAGCAGTATCAGCAGCCTATGCAGCAGCAGTATCAGCAGCCTATGCAGCAGCAGTATCAACAGCCCATGCAGCAGCAGTATCAGCAGCCCATGCAGCAGCCCATGCAGCAGCCCATGCAGCAGGCAGCTCCTCAGGCAGCGGCAGGCTGGCTCTGCTCCTGCGGCGTTGGCGGCAATACAGGCAACTTCTGCCAGGGCTGCGGCAAGCCCAAGCCCCTCATCCCTCAGCAGAACAAGGCTGGCGGCGCATGGACCTGCTCCTGCGGCGCAGGCGGGAACACAGGCAACTTCTGCCAGAGCTGCGGCAAGCCCAAGCCGAACGGAGCACCCGCCAAGGTAAGGTGCGGCAAGTGCGGCTTTGAGCCTGATGTATCAGCAGGCACTCCGAAGTTCTGCCCGAACTGCGGCAATCCTATCGGCTGATAAGATAAACATCAGCGACCTCCCCAAAATGCGATGCAATAATATCGTATTATATGTTCTTCCCTTACCGGCGTCACCAGTCGGTAAGGGAGAACGATTTTTATATTGAGAGGTGAACCGTGTCCAACAGACATGAACGACTATGGAAACAGTATCTTACAAATGCCTGAACTGCGAGGCGCCTCTGCAGTATAACGCTCAGAAGCTCAAGTTCTACTGCGAATACTGCCGGAGCGAATACACCGAGGACGAGCTAAGGGCTCACTTCGGAAACCTTGATGAGCAGCTCACCAATCAGGAGTCCGTACCCGATGATGTTCCTGCCCAGGATGTCCCCGAGGGCTTTGAGGATTTTGCCTCAAACACCGTCATGTATACCTGCCAGAGCTGCGGAGCAGAGGTTATTACCGACAAAAATACCGCAGCGACCTTCTGCATCTATTGTCATAACCCCGTGGTGATCTCAAACAGACTCACAGGCGCATTCAAGCCCGAAATGGTCATTCCCTTCAAAATATCCGAGGACGATGCACAGGACAGATTCTTTGCCTTCTGCAAAAAGAAGCACTTTCTTCCCAAGGACTTCATCTCACGCGCTGAGCTTGAAAAAATCAAGGGCGTTTATTATCCCTATTGGCTCATCGACTCGTTAAAGGACGGTATCATGTACGCCACCGCAAAGAGGATACGTACCTGGACAGTAGGAGATGAGGAATACACCGAGACAAAGACCTTCCGTGTTGCAAGAGGAGGAAAGATAGATTTCAAAGGCTTCCCTCACCCTGCGCTTCAGGGCGAACACAGCAAGGCGTTAAAATATGTCAATCCCTATGATGACAACGAATTCAGACCCTTTACTATGGCATATCTGTCAGGCTTTCTTGCTGAGAAGCGAGACACCGAGAGAGCTGATGTTCAGGCAGCCGTTGATAAAGAACTCGAGAGTTATTCCGAAAAGGTCTACAAGGATACAATAACGGGATATGACACCGTAACGGTCGACAGCATAAATGTTCACACCCTTAACGAGCATTGGAAATATGCCATGATGCCCGTATGGATGATGAACTATCAATATAACGACAAAGATTATCTCTATGCGATGAACGGACAGACCGGTAAGAACTACGGTGAGCTTCCGCTGAACAAGGGAAAGCTTGCCGCTTTCGGCATAATCATGTTCGTTATCCTGCTTTTTCTTTGCGGATTGGGGGGATATTTCCTGCTATGATAAAGAAACATATTTTCAGGATATCTGCAGTCCTCTGCACAGCCGCCGCCTTTGCATGCTGTCCTGCAGTGAGCGCAGCAGAGCCGGATAACTCTGCAATGCAGCCGGCTGTCACCATTGCCGCTGAAGCTGTGGACGCAAACATAGCTCCCGAGACAGTCACCGTTGCCGATTATGATAATTCCGCTTATGACTATTACGGTGACGGTTACATTTATCAAGGAAGCTCCGAAGGCAGCAGCAAAAAGAACTGGCTCAAAATAATCCTCGTTGCCCTTGGTATCAGCGCCGTTGTGACTGGCATAACTGTATACATCATCTACAGAGGCTATAAATACAACGGCATGACCGAGCCCTATGAGTATAAAAACAAAGCCGGGCTTGAGCTCACCGTTAAAGACGATCAGCTTATTGACGTTCACGTTACAAGCGTCCATATCAACAGGGATCATTCCTGATCCCGAGGAGGAGCATTAAGGAACGATGCCCCTCCGCAGCAAAATGCAGCCTTAGGGGGAAACAAAATGAGATTTGATGTCATGCCTGTTGCTACAGAAAAGCAGATATCAGAGATAGAAACTACTGCCAACAACGTATGGCACAATTACTATAAGGATATTTTTTCAAAGGAACAGATAAACTATATGCTCGATAAGTACCAGTCAAGAACTGCACTCAAAAAGCAGATCGAGGACAGAAACATTTATTATATGCTCCTGGTTGACGGTGAGCTTGCAGGTTATCTTTGCTTTAAAAATCACACCGACCACATATTTATCTCTCGACTGTATATCAAGGCTGAGTTCCGCAGACAGGGCCTTGCGCGCAGGTCCATTTCCCTGTTTGACACCATGGTCAGCGGTGAGGAGTTCAAGGAGATCAAAAAGCTTCGGCTTCATGTGGAAAGAAAAAACGGCTTTGCGATCAATGTATATGAGCATCTCGGATTCCGCAAGGTCAAGGCGATCGACACCGATATAGGAAACGGCTTTATTTGCAAGGATTTTGTTATGGAAAGAAAGATCAACAGAGAACAAGGCGATAATTATGGGAAATAAGCTCAAGGAATATATTCGCTCCATAAGGGAGCTAATAGAGGATAAGGACAGCATTGGCAGCATTGAGGCGCTGAGGCGCGAGCTGCTCACCGAGATAGGCTTCTGGCAACACGAAAGGCTGATACATCTGCTTGTCACTTTCCTTTTTGCGTTGATCACAATGGCGGTGCTGATAGTAATAATGTTTTATCAGAGTATTGCGGTGCTCGTGCTGTTTTTTGCACTGCTCTGCCTGCTTGTTCCATATATAAGACATTATTACATACTCGAAAACGGCGTTCAGACCCTTTATGTCCTGTATGAGGATCTTACAAGATTGGAAAATATCGAAGGGCTGCCCGAAAAGAGTATTCCAGCTATCCACGGCGTCGTCATTAAGCCCTTAAAAAAGAACAGCAGCAAGCAATGAGCTGTTATCGATACGATATCAGGAACGATCACCCGATGACCGAGGACTTTTGTTCTGAGTTTCTCCGGCAGCAGATCGTTCCAAAGCAAAAATTTGAATTATGTTTTTCTTGCGTCAGAAAAAGGCACGGCAGCCCTTCAGGGTCACCGTGCCTGATCTATTTTCCTCTGTTTTAATTCAGAACAAGTGCTGTTATTATTTCTTCTTGTTCTTTTTATCA
>ONFW01000006.1 GCA_900317215.1 uncultured Eubacteriales bacterium
GCAGTGCTTCTGACCGAGCCTGTCAGCCAGCTTGCTGTCGGAAGTATGTTCAAGTTCATGGGAGCGAAATACATCATCTTTGACGTGAATATCCTCGAATCCTATATCCTCTATCCCCTGATAGTATTTGCAGTCACGATCCTTGCTGCTTTAGTCAGCGCATTTTCGGTAAGAAGCATATCCTCTCAAGAGGTCAACAACATAGAGTGAGGTAATTATCATGAAAAAAATACTTGAAGTAAACGATCTTTGCAAAACCTATATCGTCAACAAGAGACAGAACAATGTACTCAGAAATGTCAGCTTTTCGGTCAGTGAGGGTGAAATGGTGGCGGTCATGGGACCCTCCGGCTCGGGCAAAAGCACGCTGCTCTATACGGTATCCGGCATGGACAGAATGACCTCCGGCACAGTAAGCTTCGGAGGGAGAGATATCTCGTCGCTTTCTCCTGACGAGCTTGCATCGCTCAGGCTTGACGAAATGGGCTTTATCTTCCAGCAGATGTACATGCTCAAAAACCTTAGCGTGCTTGATAATATTGTCCTGCCCGCGCGCCAGTCAAAAGCAAACAAGCTTTCTGCAAAGGAAAAGCTGGAACGGGGCAAGGAGCTCATGCGCAGGCTCGGAATAATCGAAACCGCAGACAATGATATCAACGAGGTATCCGGCGGACAGCTCCAGAGAGCGTGTATCTGCCGCAGTATGATAAATTCTCCCAAAATGATCTTTGCGGACGAGCCTACCGGCGCTCTCAACCGTCAAAGCTCAAATGAGGTAATGGAGGAGCTGTGCAGGATAAATTCAGACGGTACTGCTATAATGCTCGTGACCCACGATGTCAGGGTCGCCTCAAAATGCTCACGTGTGCTTTATATAGTTGACGGAAATATCCGTGGAGAGTATAATTTAAGCGGTACAGATGAAAGAAACAGGGACCGTGCGCTCAACAACTGGCTTCTTGAACAGGGCTGGTGATCTCATGCCTGTTTGACACAGGAATAAGAGCCTGCTGCAGCCCCGGGAACTGTTCAAACACAAGGGGTGTGATTCAATGACAGACATTATCGTAGTGGAGGACAATTCTGAAATGGCAGCTCTGCTCTGCGATTTTCTCAGAGCAGAGGGCTATTCAACGGAGCATTGTCCGGACGGCGAAAGCGCATTAAGGCTGTTTGAGGCAGAAGGAGCAAGGCTCGTTATTCTCGATATCATGCTCCCGGGGCTTGACGGCTTCGGAGTTTGCCGCAGGATAAGGGAAAAGGCTAATACTCCTGTTTTCATTGTCAGCGCAAAGACCGAAAAGGAGGATAAGCTGAACGGTCTGATACTCGGTGCAGACGACTATATCGAGAAGCCCTACGATATTGATATCCTTCTTGCAAAGGTGAAGGGTATATTCATCAGAAGATATCATCAAAGCGTGATATCGGACGGCTTCCTCAAGATAGACAAGGACAAAAGAGAAGCCCGCAAGGGGGAAAGTCTGCTTGACCTTACTCAGAAGGAATTTGACCTTCTCACTCTGCTTGCGGAAAACGCAGGCAAAACTCTGAGCAAAAGCTTTCTTTTTGACAGGATATGGGGCTTCGACAGCTTTTCCGAGCCGCAGACCCTTACGGTACACATCAAATGGCTGAGGCAAAAGATAGAGACAGATCCCAAGAAGCCTGAGCATATCCTCACGGTATGGGGCGTCGGCTATCGGTATGAGAGGTAAGCATGAAAGGCTTTGTTAAACTGACAGCCGCAGTTATTGTGATACTGACGGCGATATTTATTCTTGCAAATCTGATGCTGCACGGCAAAACAGCGGATAGCTCAGGGCGTCCTTACCGTGTTGAAGCAGAAAGGATAGCTCTGAGGCTTGAAAAAGGGGAAGCCTTTGATCCCTCAGATTACAAATATATAACTGCTGTCGTTCCTCAGAATAACGGCTTTGAAGAAGAAAACAGCGATTATCTTGTCAAAGAGATCGGGGGCATGCTCTACCGCTTTGATTATTCATATTCTCCCGACAGCGGCAGGGTTGTTCTGATATGCAATATCTGCCTTGCTGTTATCTCAGTATTCGTGCTGGGACTTCTTATGCTGATATACTTTAAGATTATCCGTCCCTTCAGAAAACTCAGCAGCTATCCCGCAGAGCTTGCAAGAGGAACGCTGACCGTTCCGCTGAGGGACAGCAAGGACGGATACTTCGGGAAATTTCTCTGGGGTCTTGACCTTCTCAGGGAGACTCTCGAAAATCGCAGGAGCACTGAGCTTGCCCTTCAGCAAAAGAATAAAACTATGGTCCTTTCCCTGTCGCATGATATAAAGACTCCTCTCGGACTGATAAAGCTGTATTCCAAGGCGCTTGAAAAGGGGCTTTACAAGGATGAGCAGAAAAAGCTTGAGATAGTTCGCAGCATAACGGAAAAATGCGAGGATATCCGCAGCTATGTTGACGATATCGTAAAGACCTCGAGTGATGATATCATTGATGCCGAGGTGACAAACGAGGAGTTTTATCTTTCCCGTCTGATGAACGATATCACGAGCTTTTACAAAGACAAGCTGGAGCTGCTAAAGACCGAGCTCACGATAGAGGATCACCCGGACTGCATTTTGAATGCTGACTTTGACAGGAGCGTTGAGGTTTTGCAGAATATAATGGAGAATGCGATAAAATACGGTGACGGCAGAAGGATTTCCGTCTTCTTTTCACGGGAGGAGGATTGTCAGCTCATACATATCCTCAACAGCGGCTGTACTCTCAGTGGAAACGAGCTGCCTCACATATTTGACAGCTTCTGGCGAGGCTCGAATGTCGGCTCAAACGCAGGCAGCGGTCTTGGGCTTTATATATGCCGCACCCTGATGCGCAAAATGAACGGTGACATCTATGCGGATATCGACGGAGAAAACATGGTTATAAGCGTCGTTTTTCCTATGGCATAGAGCGGCGCAGTGCCTCCGCTCTCGATTCGCGGCGGAGTGCCTCCGCTGTCGATTCGCGGCGCAGTGCCTGCGCTCTCGATTCGCGGCCTCGCTCGCTGCGCTCGCTTACTTTATAAGCTTGTAATAGTTCTTTCCCGCGCTTTCCGGCACGGGCAAGGCACAGCCTTGCATGATGTTCCCTCCGCCGCCGCACGCCGCAGGGCGTGCTTTCCGGCTGTTTCTTTATGAAATTGGATTTATTCTTCTGTCAGGCTTTCCGTGCCTGTTATTACAGCATACTTTGCGTTTCATGCTCTCCCGTGTGTATCGTAAAACACTAATTTATAAAATGTGAGTGTTTGTGTGTTTCGTGTGTAGATCTGCACTTACC
>ONFW01000190.1 GCA_900317215.1 uncultured Eubacteriales bacterium
CCTTGAGCTGTAATAGTATTCGTCAAGTCTGTACCAGACCTCACCGTATTTTCCCCACAATCCAAAGGAGGAGGGATTTACCGTTCCGTAGTCGCAGGATACCGCATATTCCTCCGCCTCTCCTTCGGGACGATCATAAAGCATCCCGTCAGATGACATGAACGGATATACAAGTCCCTCTCCCGCACACCATTTTCCCAGAACAAACCTCTCGTAAAAGCTTCCCGAATACAGCTTTTTGTACCTCTCTATCATCTCCTGTGAAAGTGACGGATTATCCTCCATAAGAAAATGGAGATAGTATATATTCTTCTCCTCCGTCTTTTTTATCCATTCTCTGCAAAACCAGTGCTGCGGATATTCTGGGTTGCAGTTGAACCAGAGCTTAGAGCCCTCAACAGAGCATCTTGCAAGCGCCTGCTCTACAAACGACCTCGGCATAAGAGCCGCCTCGTCAAAAAGAACACCGCTCAGTGTCATTCCCTGTATCAGCGCAGCCGAGCTTTCGTCACGCCCGCCGAAAAGATAGAAGGTGTTTTTCCTTCTCCCGTCGGACAGATAAAACAGATTTGCCGAAAGCTTTTCCTCAACATCAAACCCAAGCTCTCTTAGTATCCTCAGCAGCGGCACGGCTACGTTTCTTCTCACGGAGCGTATCGTCTTTCCGCAAATGGCAAAGCAGCCGTTATCAAACGAGAGCATGGCCCATGCCGCAAACGATACGCTCATGCACAGGGTCTTTCCGCTGCGTACGGCGCCGTCGCAGATTATTCCGTCAAAGCGTGAGGTCTTTCTCCTCGGAGACCACCAGCTCAGAACATCAAGCTGTTTTCGGGAAAAAGCCCTGTAGCTCATTCCTGCTCATCTCCGTCCTTTATTCCGCCTATCAGCGCCCTGTAAAAATCCGATGAACCTCCGCCTTCCTCGTGACCGTACTGTTCAAGCTTCTCCAAAGCCTTCAGCCTGTCAAAGAACTTGATCTCCAAAGCCCCTTCCTTCGGGCGCTTTATCTCGGCCACATTGAAAAGATCGTAGCCCTCCGAATCAGTTCTGAAGCCCTCATCCTCAAATAAAAGCTTTACTGCGTCATTTACACTTCCGAAAGCGATCCTTTCATATCCTGCAAATGCTTTTTGTTTTGCGTTTTTCAGTCTTTTCTCGTACAAACTGCTTATTTCAGCGTTTATCTCATCCCTTGACAGCAGAGAGGCTCCCGCCTTTTCAGGTTCTCCATATCCGGCCCCCGCAGCAGCGGCGGGAGCATCGCCTCCAGCCGAATATAGCTCACAAAAACGCTTTTCTCTTGCAGTCATACTGCCTGTTTTTCTTCTCAGTCTCATGACCTCCTTTCATTCACCCCCTTAAATCCAAAAAAATTCGACCTCAAAAGGTCGAATTATCACAAAGATACGCAACTAAATGTTATTCTCATATTTTTCTGATTAAATATTATCTGTTTGACAAATGAATTTCAATATATATGAAAGTTTCAGCTAAGATTTCATCATAATTCTTCTTTGTAAAAAAGAAAAAGTCAATTTGTAATAAAATATAGGTAAGAATGGGGAAGTATCACCCCATCGGGCATAAATCATCAGACAATTTATGTCAGTATTCATCACATCAACAAATCAAACAAAGAAAGAGGGTCAGAACAAATGACAAAGCTAACTAAAGGCTTAAAAAAGACCGCATCGTTCATAATGTCTGCATTGATCTCTATGTCGGTCTTTTCTGTAGCCGTACCGCTGCAGGCGAGTGCAGTCTCCTATAGTGAGATGTCTGCACTGGACGCTCAGGCATACAGCGGCAATGACCTCGGAGCGGTCTACTCAAAAAGCTCCACCACCTTCAAGGTCTGGGCTCCCACTGCGGAATCTGTAAAGATCAAGCGCTACACCACAGGCAGCGATGCAGAATCAGGAGCATCAGTAATTGAAACAAAGCCCATGACAAAGGGTTCCAACGGCGTATGGTCAATAACCATAAGCGGCGACCTCAAAAACACCTACTACACCTATCTTGTCAAATGCGGAGGCGTTGAAAAGGAGACCAACGACATTTATGCCCGCACAACAGGCGTAAACGGCATGAGGGCAATGGTAGTCGATCTGGACAGCACAGATCCGGCCGGCTGGTCAAACGACCACCGCGTAGGCTGTACTAACCAGACGGACGCAATAATCTGGGAGGTCCATGTAAAGGACTTCTCATCAAGCTCAGACTCCGGCATGACAAACAAGGGCAAGTTCCTTGCCTTCACCGAAACAGGCACCACAGTAAACAACGACGGCGTACACCCCACAGGCATAGACTATCTTGCCGATCTCGGCGTCACCCACGTTCATCTCCTTCCCGTATATGACTATGACGGCGAGATAGACGAGACAAACCTTTCGGCGAACAAGTTCAACTGGGGCTACGACCCTGTAAACTACAACACTCCCGAGGGCTCCTACTCAACCGACCCGTATCACGGCGAGGTACGTATAAAGGAGTTCAAGCAAATGGTGCAGGCTCTCCACAACAAGGGCATTGGCGTCATCATGGATGTTGTTTACAATCATACCTACGGCAAGAACGACTGGTTCGACTTCACCGTACCCGATTACTACTACCGTCAGAACTCACAGGGCAAGCAGTCCAACGGCTCCGGCTGCGGCAACGAGACTGCCAGCGACCGTGCGATGTTCCGCAAATACATGATAGACTCACTCACCTATTGGGCTGAGGAGTATCACCTCGACGGCTTCCGTTTCGACCTTATGGGTCTGCACGACTGCGAAACGATGAACCAGATCAGAACAGCTCTCGATGCTATCGACCCCGAGATACTCATGTACGGTGAGCCGTGGTGGGCTGAGGAAACAACCTGCCCCACTCCCACAGCGGTACAGGGCAATATCAAAAAGCTCAACACCGACATCGCAGCCTTCAATGACAAGGTTCGTGACGCCATAAAGGGAAGCTGCTTTGGCGCAGGAGCGCCCGGCTTCATTCAGGGAGCAGGCTATGAGGAGGCTCTCAAGGCAGGCATTCAGGCAAACTCAACCGATCTGGCAGGCAATGACAAATGGTCGCTCCAGCCCTCTCAGACAGTCACCTACACCTCTGCTCACGACAACTACACGCTTTATGACAAGCTTGTGTCCTCTGTAAAGGGAGGCTCGGGCTTCGGCAACCGCTACGATGATCTCGTTGCTATGAACAAGATTGCAGGCGGCATCATCCTCACCTCTCAGGGTATGTCTTTCTTCCAGGCAGGCGAGGAATTTGCAAGGTCAAAGAACGGTGATGAAAACAGCTATAAGTCCCCTTCAAGCATAAATCAGCTCGTATGGTCGCGCACCACCACCTACTCCGACCTTCTTGCCTACTACAAGGGTCTTATACAGATCAGAAAGGCATATTCTCCGTTCAGAAACCCCACAAACTCCACCAACAGCACCATTTATTTCTCATGGGGCACAAGCTGCCCGAGCAATGTTGTTGCGTTTACTATGTACAACACGATAGCTCCCGAATCGGAGTGGAACTATGTCGGCGTTATACATAACTCTGCAAGCTATGCTCAGCAGGTGACCCTCATGTCCTCAAAGACTCTGCCCTCACAGTGGACCATTATTGCAGACGGCTCCACGGCAGGTCTGCAGTCTCTCGGCACAACCGGCAGCACCGTTACCGTACCCGCTCGCTCTACAATGGTGCTTGTTGACAAAGCAAGCTTCGACAGCACCGTAATTTCCTCAGGCGGCAAGGTAACCGTCAACCATGTTATCAAGCCCGCAGGCACCACCTATAAGACCGAGACTCTCAAGGGCAAGGAGGGAGCTTCATACTCCACCTCTCCTCTGTCCGAGCTTCTCAGTCAGGGTTATAAGGTAGATTCCACCTCTGGTCAGACAACAGGCACCTACACCAAGGCAGGAACCACAGTTACATACTACTATACTATAGACAGCTCAAAATTTGCTCAGATCACCGTCAAGTATCAGGACGCCGAGACAGGCAAGTCCATTGCAGATGACGCAGTTACCTCTGGCGAGATCGGCAAGACCTATTCCGTATCCCCCAAGCAGATAAACGGCTATGAGTGCGACACCTCTCTCACAGGCAATGCAACAGGCACTCTTCCCGCAGGCGGAGTCACTGTCATCTTCAAGTATAACGAGACAGCTCCAACAGGGCTGAAGATCCACTACTACAACTCCTCAGGCTGGTCCAATGTAGGCATGTACGTCTACACAGGCAAGGGCTCAACAGCCACTCAGCTTACTGGTGCATGGCCCGGCACTGCAATGACCAACGAGGGCAACGGCTGGTATGTCGGCACGGTAAACTTCAATGATACTGCTCTGTTCATTGCAAACAACAATGTAGCTAATAACGCAGAGCAAGATCCTGCGGGGATCAATCCCGACGGCTACTCCGTAACCGGCGAGGTATGGATCAAGGGAGGCAAGGTCTACCCCACAGGCAAGGTCACTGTAAAATATCAGACTCAGGACGGTGTCATTCTCGACAAGATGACTCTGACAGGCATAGCGGACGGCACGGCTACCTACACTACCTCCGCAAAGACCTTTGAGGGCTATGAGCTTGTAACATCTCCCACAAACGCCTCCGGCCCATATACACAGGCGGAGATCACCGTAACCTATGTTTACAAGAGCAAGTCAGCTCCCGCTCTTTCCAATTCCTCAACCATATCACCCGCAAAGATCACCCTCGGAAGCAGCGCTACTGTTACCTGCTCGGCTTCGGGCGGCACCTCCCCCTACACCTATGCAGTCTATTACAAGCTTTCAAGCGCGACCTACTATTCCACCGTCAGAGATTATGCTTCCGGCACCTCTGTCAAGGTGACTCCTACCGAACCCGGCACCTACAACGTCCGTGTCAGAGCAAAGGATAAGAACGGCACAACAAAGGATAAGACCCTCACCCTTACGGTCGAGGACTCCGGTTCAACTCTCGTTAACAAGTCCACCCTGAGCTCCACGACCTCTACCGTTGGCGGCACCGTTACTGTAACAGCAACAGGCTCCGGCGGAACCTCGCCCTACACTTACGCAGTTTATTACAAGCTTTCCACCTCCACCTACTACACGGCGGTGCAGGACTACAGCACCACAAGAACCGTAAAGGTCACCACCGCAAAGGAAGGGACCTATAATATCCGCGTAAGAGTAAAGGACAGCAAGGGCAACATGGCAAACAAGGACTTCAACGTCACTGTAAGTGGCGCCGCCCTCACAAACAAATCCACAATAAGCTCCACGACCTCAAATGCCGGCGGCACTGTCACCGTAACGGCAACAGGCTCCGGCGGAACCTCACCCTACACCTATGCGGTCTATTACAAGCTTTCAACCTCAACTTACTATACAACCGTACAGGATTACAGCACCACAAGGACTATAAAGGTCACCACTGCCAAGGAAGCTACCTATAATATCCGTGTAAGAGTAAAGGATAAGAAAGGCACTATAGCAAACAAGGACTTCACCGTCAAATCAAGCGGCGCTGCACTTGCAAACAAATCCACAATAAGCGCAACAAGCATCACGGCAGGCAAGAGCGTCACCGTAACGGGAACAGCCTCAGGCGGCACAAGCCCCTATCAGTATGCTCTCTACTATAAGAAGTCCTCTGCTAACTACTACAGCACGGTTAAGGATTTCTCAACGACCAGAACTATGTCCCTTACTCTCAAAGAGGCTGGCACATATAATCTGCGTACCAAGGTAAAGGACAGCAAGGGTACGATCGCATCAAAGAACTTCAACGTAACGGTTACTGCCGCTGCCCTCGCAAACAGCACCAAGCTCAGCGCTTCAAGCATCGAGCTCGGCAGCAGCGTTACCATTACCGGAGCAGCCTCAGGCGGCACAAGTCCCTATAAATACGCCGCATATTCAAAGCTCTCAACATCGGAGTATTTCTCGACTATCAGGAGCTTCAGCACAACAAAGACGATCACCTTCACTCCCTCCGCCGCCGGAAAATACACGATCCGCACTAAGGTGCAGGACAGCGACGGAACGATCAAATCAAAGGATCTCACCCTTACGGTAACAGATTCACTCTCCAATGCCACAACGGTTTCCTCCACCTCAATAACCCTTGGCGATGTTCTCACTGTCACCTGCAAGGCTACAGGCGGAAGCTCGGGCTACAACTACGCCGTCTATTACAAAAAGAGCTCGTCCTCGTCCTACACAACGGCTCAGGCCTTTGACACAAACAGGATCGTCAAAATAACTCCGCAGGCTGCCACCACCTACAACGTCCGCACTAAGGTCAAGGATTCCGCAGGCAAGATAGTTACAAAGGACTTCACAGTCAAGGTCGCAAATGCCACCTCTCTGGTTAACCTTTCAACCGTTTCGCCTGCCAAGATCTCAAAGGGTGACTGCGTAATAGTTCACGCTAACGCTTCCTGCGGCACAAAGCCCTACTACTATGCAGTTTACTACAAGCACTCCTCTGCAGACTATTACACCACTAAGCAGAGCTTCAGCACAAATAATTCGATCGACATAACCCCCGCTCTCACGGGAACCTACAATATCCGCGTCAATGTCAAGGATAATACAGGCAAGATTGTAACAAAGGATCTCACGATCAAGGTAGTCTGACAAGATACCGGCAAAATAGTCCTGGCATAGATCTTATCCTCCCCGATACCGCAAAGCAGAGCACGCTGCGCTCCCTGACGGTATCGGGGAATTCTTTTTACAGCGGCACCTTTACATAAATGTCCCCTTATCACATCTTAATAAAAATATAAACAGCTTTCTCTCCTTTCCACCACAGCATAGCTTTCCACACATAAAAAAGCAGGTACAGCAATTCTGAAATTCAATTGCCATACCTGTTTTATTATTTCAGATAAATCATTGCATAGACTGACTTTTCAGCGCCTAAGACAGCAGTTTACCGACTCTAAACTCACCTAACATCGCATAAATCCAATTTACATTGCCTGCTGCTTAATGTATAATTAATTATAGAGTATTGATCGGCGCTTAACTTAAACCATCGGAGGGATGAAAAATGTACCAAAACAATAACAACAATCTTTATCACAATTATTCCTTGCAGGAGCCTTCACTATATGGTGCAAAAGCTATTCCGAAAAACTTCAATCCATCTGTTGATGTACCCATCAGCCCCCCCGCACCTCACGGAAATATTATAGCACCTTTGTGGACCGCGGTAATAGCTGTCGCCGCTGCAGCAGGCTGTATTTCAGGTGAAAGCTGGACGCTCCCTGCAGCCATTATATGCTTGTATGCCGGCTGGTTTATACACATCCTTCCCTTTAAAAAATACAAGCTGCCCATTTTCATCGGATTCCTTTTCTGCAATGCTGCCGCCGCTGTTCTGACAGTCTGCCTTCGATTGGTTTTTCCGTCATTCTTCGCAGCGGTTTCTCAGGATTTGTTTTTCATATCGGGGATGTTGGTCTACGTATGCACATCTCTTTTTCTGTCACTAAGCTTTCCTCTTCGGTACATCATCATGAAGCGTCGATGCTCCTTTGCTGTAAAGGCAGTATGCAGCAGACAGCCTCTGCGTTCAGGCGTCAGGTTCGTAACCTATACCCGGGAGTATGCGTATTATTATAACAACAAGCTTTACAAAGTCACTCTGTCATCTGGAAAACCCCGCCCCTTTGTGGGAACCCTGAATATCCTGATGATAGATCCTGATAAACCCGATGTTTTTTACGACCCCTCTCAACCGAAGTTTTTCACTTTCCTGGTCTGTATTTTTTCAGGCGCAGCAAGCGCCTTATTCGGCTTAATGTTTATTATCGAAACGATAACAGATGCAATGCCCTTGTAAGCAGAAGCTTAACACCCCATGCTCCTTTCTGAGCACAGGGGTGTTTTTACGAGTCATCTCTGACTCTGACAGTTTCTTCGTCCTCATGGCGTATCTGAGCGGGCTTGCATCAGGAACATAAAGGGTACCTATGCCGTAATCTCCGCTGGTCAACATAATATGTTTATCACACACATAAAGAAGGCGATGAAATCGTTCAACAATAAAAACAGACCCTATGCACTGTACGGTCTTACGTTCGGATTTTCTGACAAGAACGGCCTGTCGGGCAGTTCCAACCGGTCAGCCAATGATCACAGCGATTTTGAAGACTCCAGAGATATTCTGACCCTTGACAACGATGAAAAAGACAAAGAAGTGTCAAACGGTCTTGCGTTCAGCGAGGAGGCGCACAAAGACACAAATAAATCAGCCGCCCATGTTTATGACATACCGGCCGAACCGGATGAATATTCTGATGCATACAAGAAGGTCCTTCCTCTGACCAATAAGAATAAGAAGGACAACCAGAATATATGGCTGAAGCAAATCGGAAAAAACAGCGAAACAGATTCGCTCTGGCCTGCGAATCGCTTCATAGAAAAATACAAATACGGTGACGTCTCGGTAATAAGGCGCAGAATCACTTTCAAACGCACCCATATTGCAGCAAAAATAATGTTTGCTTTGTGGATCGTTCTCAGCACGGCGGCAGCGCTGTATCTCTTTACCCAAATGGAACAGTGGGTGATTATATGGTGGCTGCTGAACACCGTGATCGGAACCGGATTATTCATTATGATAGCGCCCGGGTACAGGCTGAAGCTGTTCCCTCTGTTCCTTGCCACAGACGTCCTGATTGCAGGCGGACTTGATTTTCTCAGGCAGTCTGCGCCCGAAAGCTTTTACAGGCTCTCTCATGACATCGAAACGGCGTTGTCATTATCTGCGAATATTTGTATAGGCATGATGGTCATGTTTTACGGAGCGGCATCCTTTCTTCACAGCAGAGCGCGCTGCTCATATACGGTAGAAGCGCTGTGTCTGAATGTTCTGACACCTCCGGGAAGCAATGTAAGGTATTATTGTCCGATATACGAGTATTTCTACAACGATTGCAAATATATTGTCAGACCCGATTCTTACATCTGTCTTCCGCCGCCTGATGTCGACGGGGTATACAAGCTGAGGATAAACCCGCTGTATCCGACAGATTACTACGATCCAAAGTGCGACGGCAGACCAGATATAATAAAAACGGTCATCGGCGCTGTATGGGTATTGTTGGAAGGTGCTTTTCTGTGCAGCACTATGATAGGTTTTTTTATATAAAGGAAACCTCTAAAACCACACCCAAACCGGACGAAGGTAAATATTGTAAATAAACATATGAACTCCTTTACTGTGTGTTCCACTCATATATTCTTTTTCACCGGAAAAGGAAAAAGAGACTGTCATTACGTTTGAACAGTCTCTTTTTTGTTTGTCAGTTATCTCTCACACGTTCTGCTTCCTCGTCCTCATGGCGTATCTGCGCACGCTTGATCTTGCCGCTGAAGGTCTTTGGCAGCTCGTCCACAAATTCTATTACTCTTGGATACTTATACGGAGCAGTTGTTCTTTTTACGTGATTCTGAAGCTCCTTTTTCAGAGCCTCGCTCGGCTCGTAGCCCTTTTTGAGAACGATAGTGGCTTTTACCACCTGACCCCTCACAGGGTCGGGCACGCCGGTTATGGCACATTCAACAACAGCGTCATGTTCTATCAGTGCGCTCTCTACCTCAAAGGGACCTATTCGGTATCCGGAGCATTTTATTACATCGTCATTTCTGCCGACAAACCAATAATAGCCCTCACTGTCCCTCCACGCCATATCGCACGTATTGTAGCAGGAACCGTGAAGCTTTTCCTCAGTCATTCCAGGGTTGTGGTAATATCCGGTAAACAGACCTACCGGCGGCTTATCCTTGATACCCATTATACAGATAGAGCCCTCCTCGCCGTCAGGGACCTCCTTCCCGAAATTATCCAGAAGCCTCAGATCATATATTGGCGAGGGCTTTCCGGAAGAACCGACCTTTATATCGTCCCACTGGAAATCCGCAAGCAGAACCGAACCCTCGGATTGTCCGAAGCCCTGATAGATATTGTGTCCCGTAAGCCTCTGCCACTTCATATTCACCTCAGCATTGAGCGGCTCTCCTGCCGTAGCATAGTGCTTTATTGAGGAAAGATCATAGCTTGCAACATCCTCAAGCAGCATAAAGCGATACATCGTAGGCGGCGCACAGAAGGTCGTGAGTCTGTACCTTGACATTTTCTCCAGCAGCCTTGCAGGAACGAATTTATCCATATCATAAGCAAAAACAACTGCACCGCAGATCCATTGACCATAGATCTTGCCCCAGCCGAACTTTGCCCAGCCCGAGTCACTCACGCTCATATGCAGCTTGTTCTCCTGCACGCGCTGCCAGTATTTTGCGGTAACAATATGTCCCAGCGGGTGAACGAAGTTGTGCTGTATCATCTTTGGCATTCCCTCGGTACCTGAGGTAAAATATACAAGCATGATATCGTTCCACGACGTAGCAGCCTTCCCCTGCGGACGCTCAAATTTGTCCGACTTATCCTCTATCTCAGCCTCAAAGAAGTTCCAGCCATCACGGGGCTCACCAACTACCGTTCTTGTTTTAAGAGAGGGTATCTCAGGCATGGCTTTTTCTACCTGTGAGATAACAAAATCATCATTGACACAGACTATAGACTTTACCCCTGCCGCATTGCCTCTGTACACGATATCCTTTTTTGTGAGCTGCAGCGTGCTGGGTATAATAGTTGCGCCAAGCTTATGGAGTGCCACCGCACACACCCAGTATTCCCATCTTCTGCGCAGTATCATCATTACTACATCGCCCTTGCCGATACCGATGCTGCTGAAATAATTAGCAGCCTTATTTGACAACAGACTGATGTCTTTAAAGGTAAATACCTTTTCCTCGTCATGATCGTTGCACCACACAAGAGCTTTCTTGGTCTCATCCTGCTTTGCCCATTCATCGACAATATCAAAGCCGAAATTGAAATTATCCGGATATACTACGGTATAGTTTTTCTTGAAATCTTCATACGAATCAAATTCCATTCGGGGAAGGTATCTGTCAAGCAACATATTTATCTCTCCTCATTAGTTATTCATCATTCCCGTTTTGAGCTTTTGCATTATCATGTAAATAATTGTACTATAACGACATCGAGTTGTAAAATAGTGGTCTTATTTGTTAAATCAAAGTTTATCATTTACATATTCCCTTGTCAAGATGACTTTCATACCATAATCAGCACTATAATACTACATTCCCGATCCCATATATCACATCAGACCCGAAAGTCCCGTTACCGATCCGTCAAATGCATTATCGCTCAGATCACCGCCTATCAGAAGTCCGTCGCAAACAAGCAGAGTAAGCGTGCTTCCGTCATAGAAGTCTCCTGCTCTGACTGTGTATTTTTCGCATACCATGCCCCTGTAGTCATAGAGATCCGTTCCGAAAGCCTTCTGGAGCTCATTATACTCGTCATATATCCTGTTGAAATTATAAGGCACTGTGACGCTTGTATGCTCCGGCGCCGATAATTTTTCATCAGGAAGAAAAAACTCAGCAATACGAACAATATCCTTATCATCCCTTACAGAGAGTCCGAGCGTTTTTCCATTTATTTTCCTTTCCGTGTGCGCCCTGTTGAAATAATAACTGCTGATCGCAATAATCAGCGCAAGCACCGCCACAGCCGCAAGAGCCGCAACTGATCTTTTCATCAGACCACTCCCTGACACGGAGATAATCAGCATATTCCTTCCTCCCGAAAATGAGCTTTAAACTATTATCGTTTGCTGCAAAATAATAAACAAAGACCTTTTTATTCCAAAGGGAAATCTGTCACTGTATACAAAGATACGCCGGAGCAGAATATGCATATACAGGTTCAGCATATAATAAACAGGCAGACCGTTTCTGCCAATGCTTTTAAAGGTGGTCAAAAAATGATAAGAAAAACCAAGCTTGCCGAGCTCCGCTGCCACAAGCCGGGAGCTCCGTTCTATCCCTTCGGTGAGGAGGATATCGTTTCTCACGCCGAGCTCAGAGTCGTCCCCTATCTTCCGGCAAGCAACTCTCTGCCTGCTGCCTGCGCATTTATCAGGAATACAGGAACAGACTGAGAACAGAGGCTACTCTCAGGCGCCTGACTCTCTGCGCCTGAGCAGAGACCTCTGCCGTAAGCAGCCTTAAACGGTCTCTCTGTTTCATATTTATGCTCATGGCAGAGATTTATTCACTATGTCAGTTTATGAAATAAAAACAACTTTTTTATAAAAAACTCTTGACAGAATAAGCAAATCATGATATTATAAACAAGTCGTCAGGCGATAGTTTCTGACGCTAAATCGCTGGTGTAGCTCAGTTGGTAGAGCAGCTGATTTGTAATCAGCAGGTCGGGGGTTCAAGTCCGTCCACCAGCTTTATAATACGGGAGAGTTCCAGAGCGGCCAAATGGGGCAGAC
>ONFW01000121.1 GCA_900317215.1 uncultured Eubacteriales bacterium
CCGCTGTTGCCTGAAAAGCTGTTCGTACCTCCGATGCCGCTGTTGCCTGAAAAGCTGTCCGTACCGCTGAAACCGCTGTTGCCTGAAAAGCTGTCCGTACCGCTGAAGCTCCCGTCTGAAAAGCTATCATCAGCGAAGCCTCTTCCAAAGCTGTTATTGTTTCCTTCGCTCGTGTTATTATTTTCGGGATAGTTATTATTCATGATCAATCTCCTTTGGTAGTATTTATAAGAACATAATAACAGAAAAAAAGTGATTTTGCAATATCCACGCAGCAATCAACTTATATACGGCAGAGCCATACCCTGTGCTTGATCTGCTGTTTCGCCGGCTTTTTTCCGGTTTTAAGGCTCTTCCGAATTGCAGCCGGAACACATCTTGCGTTAGATTATCCATAAAAATCATACAAAAGCAAAAGTGCAGGCTGAGCCTGCACTTTTGCAAAAGGAATAAAAAGAAAAAAGGAAAAAGGAAAGAAAAGGAATAATCACTGAAAATCGGGGCGATCCTTCTTTTTGCCCGTCATACTATCATTTGCCTTGCTTTGATACTATATTATACCAAAACTATCCATTTGTCAAGTCATTTTTATAAAAATATTATAGTTTTTTGTAATTTTAAAGACTGAGTTAAGATCATGGCTGTCTGGTTTTTCCCGATTAAGCCTCACTCATTTCTGCTAATCAGCCTTTGACAAAACAACAACAGTATGGTATTATATCCCTGTTATTATCATAACAGAAAGGAGAATGCCTGAATGGAAGCAAATACAGGCAGAATAACGCTTACAAAACCGGAAAGCGGAGATTATGTCCTTACCACTGATAAGCTTTGCAAAAAGTATAAGCATACCTACGCCGTAAGGGATATAGATATCCGCATCAGACAGGGTGAGATCTACGGTCTTATCGGAAGAAACGGTGCAGGCAAAACAACTATTATGAGAGTCCTCAGCGGACTTTCAAACGCTACCAGCGGCAGCTATTCTCTCTTCGGCAAAACCGGAAACGAGATCAAATCTGTAATGAAAAAGGTAGGAGTGCTCATCGAAGCTCCCGGCATCTACGCAAACCTCAGTGCTTTTGATAATCTGAAGATAAAAGCCATTGCGCTCGGCTGTGATAAGCCCGGCTATATCGAAAGCCTCCTTGAGCTTGTGGGGCTGAATAATGTGGGCAAAAAAAGAGTCGGCGCTTTTTCCCTCGGAATGAGACAGCGTCTCGGTATCGCCCTCGCAATTATAGGCGCTCCCAAGCTTGTGATCCTTGACGAGCCTATAAACGGTCTTGATCCTCAGGGTATCGTTGATGTCAGAAATATTCTCACAAGGCTAAGGGACGAAAAGGGTATGACCATTATGATCTCCAGCCATATCCTTGACGAGCTCGGCAAGCTTGCCGACAGCTACGGCATCATCAATGAGGGCAAGCTGATAGACGAATTAACAAAGGACGATATCCATACACGCAGCGGCAGCTATACTGTTATTTCCACCGATGACAACGTCAAGGCGCTCTCATTGATTAACGGCTTCGGGGGTCTTGAGGCGGAGACGGACAGCGAAAACAGAATAAAGATCCGCTCTGAGCTTGACAGGAGCAAAAACATAGTAAAGCTGCTCGTTGATAACGACATCTTTGTAAAGGAAGTCCGAAACGAGAGCTTCTCTCTTGAAGAGTATTATCTCAGCGTGACCGGAGGAGGAAATACAAATGAGTAATCTTATCAGAATGGATCTTTTCAAGCTGAGAAGATCAAAATTCTTCCTTGCGATATGCATAACGATCTTTGCGGTGACCTTTATTGCGCCCTTACTCATCAAGGGCTTCCTTGAGATATTGAAAAATATGTTAGGCAATACTGACGGACTTGACGACGCCTCAGCAGCGGAGCTTGCCGGAATGATAAATGACCTTTCCATATCCGCTCCGTTCTCAGGCATACTCAGAAACCCCTTTGCAGGTCTTTCAATGGTCATTATACCGACGATGATATTCATCGTGTCTTTCCTTCATCTCGACCTTAACAACGGATACATCAAGAACATTGCGGGTCAGCTTCCCAGCAGAGGATACCTTGCCGTTTCAAAATACCTCGTTATCGGCTTTGCAGAGCTTGTTTTCTTAGTTCTCGGCATTGCCGGCTCAACACTCGGCTGCCTTGTTTCGAGGGGTCTGAGCTTTGACGAGAATATTGGCAGCGGCCTGCTTGAGCTTCTTCTCAAATTCCTGCTTTTCTGGGGACTCACGGCTGTCCTGCTGCTCATATCCAACGGTCTCGGCAGCAAGACCTTTGCCATAGTTGCGGGCGTGATCTTCTCAACAGGCGCTCTCAGCATTATCTACATGCCCCTGAGCTATGCCTTTAACCAGCTCCTCAAAACGAACACAATTGACATTGCCCGATACGCTCCCGACCAGATGTTCCTTGCAACAAACATTGATGTCCTCGCAGCCTGCATAGGCTCGGCAGTCATGATAGCAGCAGGCCTTATCCTTACTATCCGACTTATGAACAAAAAAGACGTCAAATAACATTTCTCCCGTGTACATCAGAGTACACGGGATTTTTTATTACCGGAATACAGTGTACGGCAGCTGTTCGCAGTATGCTCCCCTCCTGTATAACTTCCATGAAGCTGAGCTTTATTATTCTTTGGCAATGTTAACATTTATGGCCATTAATTATTGTATAAAACAACAATTTTTTTAATCTTTTTAATTATGCTTTGAAAAAATTGTGCATTATGATATAATACTAATGCAGAATATTTTACATACAGGAGGATATGTGTTATGTATTATCTCGGTATTGATCTCGGCGGAACGAATATCGTTGCCGGTGTTGTTGACGAAGAAGGCAATATCATAGTCAAAGCAAGCTGCAAGACAAATATTCCCCGTCCGCAGGAGGCTATTTGCGATGATATGGCAGCAGTTGCCCTCAAAGCTCTCGAAAGCGCAGGTCTGACAAAGAACGATATCAACTATATCGGCATAGGCGCTCCCGGCGCCGTCAACGGTGCAACAGGCGTTATAGAATTTACCAACAACTTCAACTTCCACAACTGGAAGATCGGCGAAATGATGCAGGAGCGTCTTGGCGTTGATATCTATGTTGAGAACGACGCAAACGCTGCCGCATACGGCGAATACATGGTAGGCGCAGCAAAGGACGCCAACGATGCTATCGTCATTACGCTCGGCACAGGAGTCGGCGGCGGCATAATCATTGACGGACAGATCTACAGCGGCTCCAACTATGCAGGCGCCGAGTTGGGTCACATGGTCATTCAGCACGGCGGACGTCAGTGCACCTGCGGCAGAAAGGGCTGCTGGGAGGCATATTCTTCCGCAACAGGTCTTATCAACATGACCAGAGAAGCGATCATCAACCCCTACAACAACAGCTCTGTTCTCTACAAGATGATAGACGGCGACACCTCAAAGATCAACGGCAAAACAGCCTTTGACGCTGCCCTTCAGGGCTGCGAGGTCGGCAAGGCGATCGTTGACGAATACATCGCCTATCTCGGCACAGGAATAGTCAACATCATCAATATCTTCCAGCCTGAGATCCTCTGCATCGGCGGAGGCGTCAGCAAGCAGGGCAAGGTTCTCATTGATCCTCTGAGAAAGATCGTTGAAACAGAGCGCTACACCAAGCACAACGACAAGCAGACTCAGGTCTGCCTGTGCCAGCTCGGCAACGATGCCGGCATTATCGGCGCAGCCTTCCTCGGAAAGTAATTCTCATACCATACAAAAAGCCAGGGCACGGAGTATCATTCGGATACACCGTGCCTTTTTCATGCAGTATAACTAAGTGTGTGTAACAATTCCTTTCACCCCCAACATGGAGATGATACAGTCGATCTCGTCGAAACACGGGGGCGTCAGCTTGCCGCCCTCTGACACAGAGGCTCTCAAAACCCGAAAAAATCTCTGAGCCC
>ONFW01000185.1 GCA_900317215.1 uncultured Eubacteriales bacterium
TTTTTACAGACCGACCTTATTATATTGTCGCAGGATCAGCTCAAGAGCCGCTCCAAGTATCATGCCAACGAATATGTAGATAAACAGTCTCAGCTCAAACGGGCCTCCGATAACAACACGACCCACATTGCTTTCATAGATGCTGATGTACCAGCCGAATTCCATTTTTCTGAAAAGCTGCAGAAAAGCCACAATAAGAAATGCAGCGCCTCCGACCACCCATGCAGCAGCCTTTTTAATTATGATCGCAATAATGAAATACACGCCCATAGTAATGAATACGAAGCTTCCCTCCATGGCGAACTTGCGGCTATCGACAGCCGAGGCTATCGAGATCCCTGTGATCCTCACAACATAACCGATAACAATAAGCACAACTCCAATAATAAAATACATTATGCGGTTTCGCTGCATACAAATCCCTCCAGCATATCGGAGAAATCGAAAATATATCTGTCAGCAGCATCTCTGAGATGCTTTTCGCTGTCCTTTGAAGCTTCATCATAGACGGCTACCGTATACATATCAGCTTTGTTTGCGCCGTTTATACCCTCAATGATATCCTCAAAGACCACGCAGTTTCTTTCCGAAACTCCGAGCTTTTTTGCAGTATAAATATAGATATCTGGAAAGCTCTTGTTCCTGCCCACCTGGGAGGTATAGCATATCTCGTCAAAATAACCGTCTATGCCGTTATTCTTCAGCACGGGCTCAAGCAGGTACGGGTCGGAGGAGGTGGCCATACCGAGCTTTATTCCTTTTTTTCTTAATACATCAAGATATTCCTTTGTGTAGGGCTTGAGCCTTACGTTATTGGCATATTCGTGTCTTGCCATATCAAGCCATGTCTGAATGATATCCTCTACGCTTTCCTCCAGACCATAGGTCTTGCGGGTATATTCTGCAGCAGTTCTGAAAAACATTCCCCTTACAGCCTCGGTATACTCTTTTGTAACGGGTATCCCCCTCTGTGTGAGAAAATCGACATCGACCTTCTTCCACACATACATTGAATCTATCAAGGTTCCGTCAAGATCGAAAATAGCAGCCTTAATATTCCTCATGTTTTCCTCCGTATGAATTGCAGAAAAATCATTCCTGCATTACTAATATATTATACCACAGCGAATTTCAAGATTAAATATACATAAGCCAAGAATTTATTACTATTTTTTTATCTAAAATCACCAGTTATTACTTATAGGATCGGCAGTAACTCCGGCTGATGCTCACGATAGACAGTAAAGTGAGTAAAGCCGCACCTGAGCAGCATATTATATCCGTCCTCGATTCCTGCTCCGATATCTCCCCAGCGGTGAGCGTCAGAGCCTACGGTAACGTATTTTCCTCCCAGCTCCCTGAATCTCCTCACAATGTCCTCATCCGGAAGAGTCCTGCCGATAACCTGCCGCAGTCCGGAGGTATTCACCTCAAGAGCCTTGCGGTTCTTTATCAGCAGCTCAAGTATCGCATCTATCCTCTGAGAATACTTTTTTATATCAACATTGATATCGGCATTTCCGGCAAGATAGCGGAACGGATATGTCATATGTGCAAGAGAATCGAAGCAATCGCTTTTTACAAGCTCGGTCAACTCATCAAAATATCTGTCGATAAGCCCCTCTGTGTTTTCAGGGGTATAGATAATGAAAAAGAAATCCTTTTCGTTTTTTATGTTATGCAAAGAGCCAAGCACAAAATCATACTCTGCCAGAGACAGAGCATCTCTTGCCGCATCGGGAGCCTGCGTCGGCTGACCAAGCTCTATGCCCGTATATATTTTCAGCTTGTCGGCATATAGTCCCTTTGCCTTATGGATATCCCTTACCGAACGCTCGATATCCTTGCGTATATCCTTTTCAAAATACTCGTTACATTCACAGTGATCCGTTACAGTCAGGGAATACAGTCCCAGACTGCATGCTCTTTCTGCAAGCATTATAACGCTGTCCTTTCCGTCAAAGGAATTATCGCTGTGTGTATGGCTGTCTGAAATGAATTTATACTTCATAATTACCCCTTCTATTTATTTATACTGCCGGATATCTATGCGATATCGTCCATATCGTTTTCTGTGCCGCAATGATTGTCATATAGAATTATATCACTTTACGTTCCCGATTCCTACCGCAATTTTGAAGTAAAAGCAACTGCAATTACCGTCATATTTTGTCAGATGCTACATTTTGATATTGACAGAAGTTGTTTATGTGTTATAATAGTTAGTAGACTAACAATCAGCTTGCTAACTATATTGCACTGATATACACGAGGAAAGGGGGTAAGGATATGCCTGAGGAAAGATACATAGCCATGGAGCTTGGAAAGATAAACAACCTTATCAAAAGGGATTTCGGAAATATCGAGGGCAGAGCTCAGCTTGAGGAAGCAACGGGCAAGAATTCATGGATAATCCTATATCTTGCCGAGCACAGTAATGAAAGCATCTATCAGAAGGATATCGAAAACACCTTTTCGATAAGACGCTCCACCGTTTCCAATATGCTCAAGCTCATGGAAAAAAAAGGCTATATCAGGCGTGAATCGGTAGATCAGGACGCAAGACTGAAAAAGCTCGTGCTTACACAAAAGGCTCTTGACGCCGACCGCATGCTGAAGGAACGGCTCTATGAAAAGGAACTGCTTCTCAGAAGAGGCATTACCGATGAAGAGCTTGATGTATTCTTTCAGGTGCTTGACAAGATACGCAGCAATATAGAATGAGCTGTGTTCATTACGGAGGGAGGAAACATAATGGTAAAAACACTCGCAAAATGCGTGCGTGAATACAAGGTGGCTTCGATAATCACTCCTGTGTTCATCATCTTTGAAGTAATACTTGAGGTGCTTATCCCCTATCTGATGGCGTCTCTTATCGACAATGGCGTTGAAAAGGGCGACATGGATTACATCTGGAAATTAGGGCTCACCCTTGCGCTGGTAGCCTTTGCTTCACTTGTTTTCAGTGCGCTTGCCGGCAAATATGCAGCGGTCGCTTCCGCAGGCTTTGCAAAAAATCTCAGACACGATATGTTCTATAAGATACAGAGCTTTTCCTTCGGAAATATCGACAAGTTCTCAGCCGCAAGCCTTGTCACGAGAATGACCACCGACGTCACAAATATTCAGAACTCCTATCAGATGATACTTCGCATGGCGTTCCGTGCGCCGTGTATGATGATCTTCGCTATGATAATGTCCTTCAGAGTCAATGCTGCTCTCTCATGGATCTTCGTCATCTTCATTCCTATCATCGCTCTGGCGCTGGGCATTATCATAAAATTCGCCCACCCCGTGTTTACAAGGGTATTCAAAAAATACGACAAGCTCAACAATATCGTGCAGGAGAATCTGCACGGCATCAGAGTCGTGAAATCCTTTGTACGCGAGGATCACGAAACAGAGAAATTCAAGGCAATATCCGGCGAGATATACAAGGACTTCTCCAAAGCGGAAAAAATAGTAATCTTTAATATGCCCGTAATGCAGCTCTGCATTTATGCCTGCATTCTTCTTATATCATGGTTTGCCGCAAAGCTCATCGTTGCAGGGAACATGACTACCGGTGAGCTGACAAGCATGATGACCTATATCATGCAGATACTCATGAGCCTCATGTTCATTTCTATAGTCATGGTCATGATAACCCTTTCAAGGGCTTCCGGCGAGCGTATCGCAGAAGTGCTTAACGAGGTACCCGATATCAAGGATCCCGAAACTCCCGTCACCGAGGTGAAGGACGGAAGCATAAGCTTTGAGAATGTAAGCTTCAGCTATGCTGCAGACAAGCACAAGCTCTGCCTGAAAAA
>ONFW01000085.1 GCA_900317215.1 uncultured Eubacteriales bacterium
GTTGTAGGTGTCCGCATCATAAGTGAATGCTGTAAAATACCAACTGTCGCTGTAGTGATTGCCGTTAAGAAAAGCATTTGAATATCCGTTTGATTCATGAGAAACATAGCCCTCGGGAACATAGCCCATTCTTATTATATAATCACGGGTTTCAGGTTTATAATAGTCTGGATCCTCATCTTCATCTTCATCTAAGCCTTCCGATGCATTGCTGTTTGTCGAGATCGTTACACCGTACTGTCCCACAGGCTTTGAGAACAGTCCGAAGAAATTGGTTGAAGCTGCCACTGTGGTGGTGGCGACAACTGCGACCAATGCACAGACCAGAGCTACCCTCAGAGTTTTTTTGCGGGAGGTGTATTTCTCAGTCTGCTTGTCATCAAGATGATACAGCGCATTCATTACGCTGTGGTGGAAGCCGTCGGAGGGAGTACCGTATGCATTTTTCATATCTTCTTTTTTCATTAAATCAGATCCTTTCTTGTGGTGCATCCCGGGTCATGCAAAGCGGTTTTTTCAAACCGTTTCATATATTAGAGCTTTTAAGAGATCGTTTGGTTCATTAAATAATTAAAAATTTTTGTCATCATAAACACCTTAGTATTATCATTATTATATCATAAGGCAATTGACCGTGAAACCACTTTTTTCGCCGGAAAAAGGGGTCACTCGGCCAGCCTGAAAAAAACACTTGCGGTTCAGCCTGTTGTATGGTATAATAAAGCAAATAAAAGCTTTCAGACAAAACTAAAAGAAAGGATCCTGATAAAATGAAAAAAAGAACAATAATCAGGTCAGTCGATGATAAGCCTTTCTGTTTGTTTTGTCAATTTCTTTTTGAAAAAGTCTTCAAACGGCGTGATTTGCCCGCTTGACCGCGGGTTTGTCGCGCCGTTTTGCTTATCAGATCTATGCTTTCAATAACAATTATAATGGAGGTTGTCAAATGAAAATACTGCTTAATTACTCTGTGAAGCTGGGCAAATACGACGGCAATGATGATGTCTTTGAATTTGAAATTGAATCTTCAGACGAAAATCTCAAAAGCGCTTATAAAAGAGCGATCATGACCGGAACATACTTTGAGGATGTTCCTGAATTCAAACCGTTGTGCGAGCAGGCATATAAGGAAATTGAACAGGAACAGATAAAGAGGCTCCGTGAAGAGGGTGATGATGCGTTCGCTCTTAAATGCTTTGCAGAGTCAAAAAGCCCGTTCGATTGCGGCTACAAGATAACCGTCTTCTTCCCGGATGACGAATTGCCGATACCGGAGGATGAAGAAATAGAGGATTATTTGAGAGAGGCTCTTGCTGCCGGCGATATAAGTCTTGCCGAAGAAGTTATTCTTGAGCAAAACGGAAACTATTCCGGTGATCTGATAGAAAGATCCTTTGAAATTGCCGCAGAGACCGGTTGCCAGGAATTTATCGATAAGAATAAAGAATAATTCCGAATCGGCAGTTTATGCGCTTATTAATGCTTGCGGAGCTGCAGGCAGCAGATGATCTGATCAAAATGCTTATACATAGGAGGTCATATATATGAGAATTTCAAAACGCATGATACCTTTGTTTATGGCAGCATTATTGTGCTTTGCTGTTCCTGCCGGATGCTCTTCCTCTGAAAAAAATCCGACTGCTGAACCCGAAAGCAAAGCGTCTGTTGAAAGCAAAGCGTCTGATGAAAGCAGCGCCGAAACAACCTCGGCGGAGACTCCTTCCTCAGACGACAGCACTGTCTCCGGCGAAGGAGAGGATATATCAGCCGAAAGCATCGTCTCCGGAGAGGAGAGTAAAGGGGAAGAGAGTGAACCGGAGAAGAATATCACCTCGGGAATTTTCTACCAAACATTTAACGACGAGACGAACCTGAGTAGTCACAATATATATGAAGCGGAGCTTTGCACTTATGAGGATAAGATGTATTTAAGGCTGTATAACGGATATTATGATTCAGTGGGGAGTGAGGACGACCTTATGCCGGGTCCGAGTACTGATATAATGGGTGTCAGTATGGAATACTCTGTTCCTGTCAGCGAGGCACAGGGCGAAACGATAGTTTTTTCCGGTGAATCGGATAAGATCAACCTGAAATATACTGCGCCGGATACAATAGAGCTTCTCATTATTGATGATTATAACGATGAAAATGAAAACAGAAACGGAACATATGTATTTAAAAAGCCCGATGCGTCTCGCCTTGAGACTCCCGCAGCGAAGCATGACCCTAAGAGTCCCGAAGGCAAAATGGACGCAGGACTGGCAGAATCGGCAAGACGAACGCTGAATCTGTCCTCAGATGCGGAGCTTAAGGCTGAGGACTGCGAAAAAATTACAAGTCTTATAGCCTATTCGGAAAGGGAATCGATAATTAATCTTGACGGGATCGAGTATTTTAAAAATCTGAAGGAATTCGGACTTTCCAACAGCTATGTCAGTGATATTTCAGCGCTGACAGTTCTGAATGAACTGGAAAGCTTACAGTTGTCAGATAACCGTATACAGGTGATACCTGATCTGAGCGCTTGTAAAAAGCTTAAGAAAATCGAAATTTCAGGTGAGGATATTACAGACATTGCTCCCTTAGCAAAAATTGAAAAACTGGAATATCTTTATATGCTTGATAACCGCGTTAAAAGTATTGCTCCTTTAAAGGATAATCATACAATTAATTATCTTTATATAGACGGGACCTGCATAAATGACTGGGAAACCATTTCCGATAATAAAACTCTGAAAAAGGCGCTTGTCAGCGACTATGATTCATGGCTTGCTATAGAGGAAAAGGCAAAGGAAATACTTGATGAGATCATTACAGATAATATGACCGACCTTGAAAAGCAGGTACGCATTGCTGAATATGTTCAGGACTTTATGGAATATTCAGAGGAGCCCGATGAATCGGATGGAAAGACCTATCCGATAATCTATCACGGTATTATAAAAAATGACGGAGTATGCAACAACTATGCCAGAACAGCAAATTATCTTATGAATAATGCGGGTCTTGAGGTGCGGATCTGCGAGGGCTCCGGACATATGTGGAACATGATCCGTCTTGATGGAAAATGGTATGAGTTTGACTGCACATGGAACGATAACGAGACATTAGCTGACTGGAAGTGGTTTAATAAGAGCAGGAACTTTGTAGGACAAAACAAGCTGCACGGGATGTCGAATGAAATAGGGACTCCTTATGCGGCGTACGATATGCCGTTTATGGAATACCTCCGTTATGCTTGAATCAAACGGTTTGTTACAGCCGTTAAAAGCAACGAGGCGACAAATCAAGGCTCAACCTCTTGAGGGGCTGAGCCTTTGCTTTTCTTTGTCATCGTATTCTTATGTGGTTATATGATTTAACCCCGTATCCTGTTGGAATACGGGGCTTTTTTCAGGCCGGTTCGATAGTTTGACCGGTGGTTATGTTTTTGTTAGACCATTAGGGGACAATGCCGGAAATTCATTCATCTTCATTCCTTCTGCGCTTCTTCGCAAGGAACAGGGCAGTCGTCAAGCTTCCGAGCAGAATTGCTGCGACCGCTCCTGCGGAAGCTGCATCTCCTGTTTTGGGAGCATCTGCTTCGGGGTTTATAGCAGGTGTGGACGACTTCTCATCCTCCTTATCCGGACCATAGCCCGCACCGATAAATGAACGAACAGCGATCCAAGGTGAATAATCTGTTTTTCCGTCTGCACTTCTGATCTGAACATGGAACTCTCCAAGTTTTGTAAATCTTACGTTTCCGTCCGGCTCTAATATAATACCGTCCTCGGCTGTTTCCTTGGTGACCCAGATATACTCCGGCGAGTCGATAATGTTGCCGTCCTTATCCTTGAATACGACCCTGAAACCGTCCGGTCCGTCTATCTTGCTTGCTGGAGCGTAAAGGATACCTCTGAAAAGTCCGTAGATCTCAATGATATAATCTTCGGTTTCCTCACTGAATACAGGCTTCTTTTCATAGTATTCCTTGCCCTCAAATTTTGCTACAGCTATCGGACTCAGACCTTCATCACCATATTCGCCGGAGAAGTATGTTGTGACCTCTTCCGTATGATTACAGTATGGATTTGTACATGTGAACCTTGCTTTTACGTCAAAGTAATCGTCACCATAGATCCACTCGGGTTCGCCGTAGGTATGCTTGTCGGTAAACTCAAAGCTGACGCTCTTTGATCTGAATTCGGTACTGCTGAAGGTAGTTGCATGAGAGATATGCAGAGTGACCTTCGTCTGATTGAAGATAGCATCGCCTACGGTGATATTTCCGGGATAAGTAAGTGTGATATCCAGAGTGTTGCCGCCTGCTTTGTTCGCCCATGAGAAAGCGTAGGCTCCTATCTTGTTGAGGCTTGATGTATCGCCGGTCACCTTTGTAACGCCGACAGTGTTGAAAGCTGACTGCTTTATCTCGGTGATATTCTCATTCAGAACAAGCACAAACTGTGGTCTGCCCTTCTTGATGAAAAGATCAAGGTTATCGGTTCCGAGGGTGGTTACCTTTTTGCCCTTAAAGGTTTTAGGGATAACGATCTCCGTCAGATTTTTATTCGGACCCTTGTACCACTTGATAGCATAGGTATCGTTTGAGAGAAGCTCAAATTCAAAGTAGGATATCCATATATCTGTGATCTCCTTACCGACAGTCTTATCGGCATTTACGGCATAATACCTGCCCTTATACTCATAATGCTCGATATAACCGAGAATATAGGCACCCTCGTCGTCTATATACGGCTCAGCCGCAGGATAGTATACAGGAGACTGATCTGTTTCTTTTGTGTCGGTATATGTTTTGCCGCCGAGGTTTGCTGTAGCCGTGTAGATTATCTTGTCGGCGTCCTCGGCCTTTGTTATGGACGCTTTTATGCTTTCCTTATGCTTGCATCTTTCATCCGAACAGATAAAGGTCGCTGTGGCGCTGCTGTAATCGTCAGCCCATTTCCATTCGGGCTCGCCGTAGATGTGGTCATCGGTAAAGCTGTATTTAAAAGAATTGGCATTTCCGGTTGAAGAAAGGGTCGTCTCATGTCTGAGGCTTGAATATACAGATAAGCGCGCAAAAGCGGATTCGCCGATATTTATTTTGCCCGCATAATCAAGCTTTATATGGAACTGGTGCCAGCCCTTATTGTTGGTATATGCAAAAGCACGTTTTTCGATCTCACACAAGCCGGACGTATCTCCGCTTACCTCAGAGACCCACGAAGAATTGAACGCATCAGACTTGATGTTCTTTATGTTTTCATTCAGAACAAGAGTAAACGAATTCTGAGTACCGGTCGCTTTGTTCATGAAGCCATTGTTATCAGTGCTGCCGAGAGAGGTGACCTTCTTGCCTTTATAGAGCTTAGGAATGATAAGCTTCCGGTCTGCCATAGCCTCATATGAGCCTGTGTAATAGTTTATACGATACTCGTCTGTATCAAGCAGCTCAAAAACAAAGTATGAGACAGTTGCATCTTTCAGTATTCCGCCTATGCTGCCGTCCTGGTTTATGGCATATTTGATGTCGCCTGAGGTATAGTGCTTTACGTTGCCCGGGATATACTCGCCGTCTTCGTTGATATACGGTTCGGCTTCCGGCACATAGAGCAGCTCTTTTGTGTCGGTATAGGTATTCTCACCGAGCGTGGCGATAGCCGTATAGATCAATTTGTCGGTGTCCTCGGTTATTTCGATTGCCGCATCGATTGATTTTGTCTCCTCGCAGCCGGTGCAGGTGAATATTGCCTTTGCGCTGCTCAGGTTGTCAGCCCATGTCCATACGGGTTCGCCGTAGGTGTGAACATGAGGCTTGGTCTGCTCTTTTGTATCGGTAAATGTTTTGCCGTCTAACTCAACGGTTGCCGTATAGGTTGTCTTATCGGCGGTCTCATCTTTTGTTGCGGTCGTTTTTACGGTTGCCTTTACGGTCTCCTTGTGCTTGCATCTTTCATCCGAACAGATAAAGGTCGCTGTGGCTGTGATGTAGTCGTCAGCCCATGTCCATTCGGGCTCGCCGTAGGTGTGCGCGTCTGTGAAGATATAGTCTATACTGTTAGTGTCGCTTGAGCTTACAGAGAAATTCACATTGTGCTTTATGCGGGCAGTAACGTACACGCCGCTGAAGGCGTTGTATCCGCACGAGATGAACGTGGGTCTGTCCAGTTGGATATCTAAAGTATAGCCGCCTTTTGAGTTTACATGGGCAAATGCATTGCTGCCGCCAAGCTCGCTCAGGTTTGAGGTATCACCTGTCACCTTTGTCAGCGAGGACATCGCAAATGCGTTGCTGTTTATTTTGGTGATGTTTTCGTTAAGCACCAGAGTGAAGGGTTTTATGGTGCCGGTAGCATTCATAAAGCTTTTGGTTTTGCCCAGAGCGGTTATCTTTTTGCCGTTGAAGGTTTTGGGAATGACCAGACCGGATTCAGGTATCGAATCATATGACCCCGTGAAGGAGTTGATCTGATAGTTATCGTTCCACAGCAGCTCAAATTCAAAGTACGAGAGCGAAAGGTCCTTAAGCTCCTCTCCCTTGCTGCCGTCAGAATTTATGGCATACTTTTTGCCATTAATCAGATAATGCTCTTTGGTGCCGAGGATATACTCGCCGTTCTCGTTTATGTACGGCTCGACCCTATCCACAGTGACGATATTAACCGCCCCGGGAAAGAGGGTCTTGCCGTTGAGTACAGCGCTGCTGCTCAGTCTGCCTGCGTCATAGTTGTTTTGGCCGTCGTTAAAGGGCTTTTTGAGAGTCACTCTGCCTTTATAGCTTTCCGCAGTGATGCTGTCGGTCATATTTTTCCAGCTCAGCCTGATATCGGAGTCATAATCGTTGTCAAAGCCTGCTCCTATCCTGCCGACAGCATTTACAACACCGCCTTTGATAGTCACGGATCCGATGCCCATGGAGCCGCCGCCTATAGCAGCGCTGTTTTCTCCCTGCTCGGCTGTTACTGTGCCGCCGTTAATGGTAACATAACCGTTGCCATGGTAGCCGCCGCCTATGCCTGCGCCGTCAGCTTTGCCGTATGCGGTTATCTGACCGCCGTTTATGGTTATCATTCCGCTGAAGCTGTGTGCCTGTGACCCGATAGCCGCAGCTCCGTCGTTAGGATCACAATGTGCTTCAAGCGCACCCGTGCCTTTCTTCTGACCGTATATTGTCAGTGTTGCGACGTTATCGTTTACCGTGATGCCTTTGTTAAGGGTCAGCTTGCAGCCGTCGCAAAGGATGATGTGAATGTCGCCCTTGCATTCTATGCGTTTGTCTATGGTAAGATTCTGTGTTACGGCGTACCAACCTGCTTCAAGCGTGGTCATATTTGCAGTGAGGGGCTTTGCCTCTGCGGTCTTTTCGCTGCCGTCCGCATCAATATACGGTACATCTCTTTCTGCGTTTCTTGTGTCGAATATCTCCGACTCCTTTTTGTTGCCTGCGGAATCGGTTATGACCGTCTGGAACTGGCAGTCGGGGTATTCGGAGAGGGTGAAGACGGCATACGGAACATAGCAGTTCGTCCAGAACCTGTCGCCGTTTTTACGGTACATGACAGTGCATTTTACAGCGCCTGTGGCACCGGTAGAAGAACAGTCTACATGAAGCATTAGCTTGCCGGTACCGGCGTCCTTTTGTATAGTAAACTTGGTGTTGTTTTTCAGCTCGTCCTTCTCAAAGAAATATACTCTTACGGGCTTACTCTTGTTTTCATTTGTAGAAAACGCACTGTAATAGTGATCGTAGGCGATAGACTGATATGCCCATTTATCATGGACCTTTCTGTGTCTGAAAGTATAAAGACCGAATTTTTCGGTAGAAAGGCTTTGGTTGCTCAGGTTAAAGCCGTTATAGCCCTCTGTTTTCCAATAATCGTACTCACCGTGACTGTTCTTGGAATAATACCCGTCCCATACAGTGAGTGAATTGGAAGCCACGAGCATATCGGTATTGCCGCCGGAAGCCTTGTATATAAAGCCTCTGTCGGACAGATAGTCCATAAGGGAGCTGTACTTTTTCGGATATGCCGAATTGATATAGTCCGGCATTTCATTTATCCTGGCAGCCGGAACATAGTAGTTGTTTTTAACTGCGTCCTGATATCTGGAGCGGGCGCTGTTGTTGAATGCATTGTGTGCGGCTGTACTGTCGCTGCCGTTGGTATTGACAACATATATTTCACCGACGTCAGGCTCAAGACCGGGCGCATAGCTGCCAAGCTCCGGCTTGACGGGCTGCATGACGCTGCCCTTGTTGATGTAGGTATATCTGCTGTTCTGGTCGTTATACATATATCCGAGATAACGGGAGATAACGCTGTCTTCGCTGTGGATATTGAACATCTCCAGCGTTTGTGCGACCATTTCGTCTTCTAATTCCGTATCAAGGGACACAACGGAATAATACATGCTTTTCTGTTTTGTAGAGAGCGCGTTAATTTCTTCATCGGAAAACCTTGAGATCTTAAGTGCCGCCTCCATACACTCGATCATTACAGAATAATCATAAAAATACTCACAAACTGCGCGCCTGATATACGGGGTCTCCCTGTCGTATACCTCACTTGAGAAGAGACACTTGGTTTTATAGTGGTCATACAGGACCTCATAGATATCTCTTCCGTTCAGATCGGAGAAGGAGGTGCCTTTAAGCAAGCTTCTGGTAACAGCCATTTGATTGACGATATTATCGGTGCTTTTTGTCCAATCGCTGCTGCTGCCTATCTTTGAGGCTATTTCGACCAGCTTTTCGTTTTCGGTCAGATTTTTATTGCGCTTTATGCTTTCTATCTGTCTTGCAATAGTGTCAACAGATGAGTGAAGAGTATCAAGACCCTTGCCGAAGCTGTTTGAGATAAGGGTATTATTGAACTCCTCGGTAACATATTCTCCGGTTGCGGCTATCTGCTTTTTTATATCTGTAAGCTGCTCGTTGATCTCATTTCTGAGCTCCTCCAGATCCTCCTTGCTGATGCCGTTTCCTTCGCCTTTTCCGCCGTCAAGGAAGCCTGTCAGGCCGAGGAACATATCGAGGGATTCGGTTACATAGCCTATCCACGGACAGAACGGCTTTAATGCGTCCTTGGCTACGGTAAAGATCATCTTTTCCTCCGCCTTGAGCATTTTCTTGTCCTGACCCGTTAGTTCACCTGACGCATAAACAACAGGCGAAGCGGTGCCGAGTGCAGTTGTAAGAGCGACTGTTCCCGAAGAAAACGCTGTCAGTGCAGAAAGAGCAATTGAGATCAGCTTTTTCTTTAACGAGTGTTTTCTCATAATATCCTCTCCTTTAATTTCACATTTGTGACAGTGCGTTGATTATACAAGTGATTAACCGTTGGTTATCATAATAGCACATAATGAACTGTTTGTCAACAATAATAATAAATTAAGTTGCTTCCTTTTTGCCGCACAAACAGTCATGTCAACTCGTGAAAATGATTGAAATTTATTGACATTTATGTGCAAAATCCGTAATGAAGAGGGTGAAATAGAGCAGCGTAATGTAGTTCAGCAGAGCGGTGTGTTCTACGATCTTTTGCCAAAGGGCGGAGAGATAGATCTTGACACTGTAGAGGTTTTTGCAGACAATACAGTTCTGAGAGATTCTCTTTACGATATTGAGACGATCAATAATTATCAGGACTCAGGAAGAACACTGCTTATAATAAAGATAAAAACGCTCCACAGACGCTCTTACAAAAATAGAAGGTGCAGGGGGCTTTGTTACCTCCAAGGTCACCTCAATGGCATCAATGCTTTATAATTGTTACAATCTGAAGGAGCTTTACATCAGCACGTGGGACACTTCAAAGGTCACCTCAATGGAATCAATGTTTTATAATTGCAATAATCTGAAGGAGCTTGATGTCAGCACATGGAATACCTCCAGTGTCACAAATATGGCATAAATGTTTTACAACTGCAACAAGCTTACTGAGCTTGAGCCGATAAAGGGCTGGAACACCTCAAATGTTACAGCGATGAGTAGCATGTTCTATTACTGCACAAGCCTAAAGAATATCGACCTCAGCCCATGGAACACTTCGGCGGTCCTGAATATGGACTCTATGTTTGCTAATTGTACAAGTCTTGAGTCTCTTGATATCAGCGGCTGGTCTACACTCTGGCTGTAGCAGTGTCAAAGTATGTTCTACTTCTGTAACAAGCTTATAACAATTTTTGTTTCGGATTGCTGGGATCTGACAAATGCGACATACCACAATTCTATGTTTTATTACTGCAACAATATAATCGGACAGAACAACACGACCTACAACAACAGCTACACAGATAAGACCCGTGCGGTGATCGATACAGATTAGACCCCCGGCTACCTTTCCTATAAATCCGCCCGCACCGGACAAGCCGGAAATTACGCTGAAAAACACGGTTTTCCGCATTGGTGACAGAGTTATGCAGACTAAGAACAGCGAAAATGTATCAAACGGCGAAACGGGATTTATTGCTGAGATAAAGAATGATGAAGATGATAACCAGCTTTGCGGGATCATGTTTGACGGTAAGCCTGATGTACTGTGGTATTATCCGGAAGAAATGCAGAATATCACTCTTGCATACTCTATAACCATTCATAAGTCACAAGGGTCGGAGTACAAGTCCGTCATCATCCCGATGCTGAAAAGCTACTACATTATGCTGAAGCGCAATCTCCTTTACACCGCCGTCACCCGTGCCAAAAGCAAGGTGATAATCGTCGGTCAGGGACAGGCTGTCTATATGGCTGTCAGCAAGACCGAGACGGATATGAGAAACACTCAGCTTGGGAGAAGAATTTAACAACGACAGCAGAGGAGAGAGTGATCTTTCCTCTGTTTTTTATATATAATAATTCCCTCCACCGTGAAACTAATAAAAAAGCCTACCCTTTCGGATAGACTTTTTCGACAAGCTGTTCATATAGCTAATCCAATCGTAACAATAGGACACATTATAAATATTTTTCAAGATCATCATATTGATTCATGGAATACTTTTTTATAAACTCAACAAATGATTCTTCTATCCTATAAACAAATTTTCTGACATTTTCATAATTGAGTTCAAAATCTTCCTCATCAAAATCATCCTCGTTCAAATAACTCGGAATATTTGCAATCTCAGCTTCATCATCGGGGTCAAAATATATAAACGAGTGATCAATCAATAAAACAGCAGGATCTCCATCCGTATTTTCATTAGTATCAATGCAAACAACATTTCCTCCAACTGTAACAGCAAAAACAAAGATACCAAGCTCGGATAAAACAACCCCAGGAGCAAGTTCCGTATTTTCTGATAAAATATCATCAATGCCAATCAATGTTATATTACTATTCAGAAAAGAAATATTATTTGGCTGGTAATCTTTATAAAAATCAATAAATTTATAGCATTTGTCGCCCACTAATTCTCTCAAACTATCGAGTTGTTCTTCAGTTGTCGGAACAAAAAAGGCTTTAGACGTTTCATTGCTTTCAGATAGAGAAATTAAAATTTTTTCGGCTTCTTTCTGTAAAGACATTACTTTTTCTTCCTTTCTGAAAATATCTTTAATATCAACCAAATACACAAGCGAAAACATTCAAAATAATTTATAATACAATTTAAGGGCAGAAAGCCTGAGCCTTCTGCCCTTATACAAGTCGAGGTGACAGGATTTGAACCTGCGGCCTCTACGTCCCGAACGTAGCGCTCCACCAAACTGAGCTACACCTCGTTCTTAAATTAAGCCTTGAATA
>ONFW01000014.1 GCA_900317215.1 uncultured Eubacteriales bacterium
AAAAAAGCCCATGAACCGGATGAAAAATCGGGTCATGGGCTTTTTTCTGCACATGGCAAGGGCTGCGGAAGGACGATATCAGGAGAGTGGATATTTCGGCTTTTGTGACAGCGAAGGCAGCATCTTTTCTGCTGACGCCTCATAAGGCTTTGAGTTCCGAATTGTCCTGATTTCTCTTATTCGATTCCGAGCACCTTGTAATCCTGTGCTTCTACCGCAGCTGTAAGGGCTTCGTCCTGAACAGGGGCGCTCAGCGTAACAACGGCTGTGCCTGTGCTGTGATCCGCAGAGGCGGACTGAACGCCTTCGACAGCTTCAAGAGCCTTTTTGACCCGTGCCTCACAATGGGGACACATCATTCCTTCGACCTTAATTGTTTTTTTCATAGCAGATTCCTCCTTGTTGTTATCAGCAGAAACGATGCTTTCAACAGCTTCTGCGCTTACAGGTCTGTTCTTTTTGTAATGTCGTGTGTCATGTGGCTTAAAAAGATTCAGCCGGAGTGCATTCAAGCATACAAATAAGCTTGAAAGCGCCATTGCGGCTGCTCCGTACATCGGATTCATCTCAATTCCGTATAAGCCCATGGCAAGCGGTATACATAAAGCGTTATAAAAAAACGCCCAGAACAGATTCTGATGAATATTACGGACAGTTGCTCTGCCCAGCCTTATAGCAGCGGCTGCATCCGAAAGGCGGCTTTTCACGACGACGATATCGGCAGCATCTATAGCTATATCCGTTCCTGCGCCGACAGCTATCCCGCAATCCGCAGAGGTGAGAGCCGGAGCATCATTAATGCCGTCGCCCACCATGGCTGTCTTTCCGAGAGACTTGAGCCTGTTTATAGTCTCAGCCTTTTCGTTTGGAAGGATCCCCGCTGCTACGTGATCCATGCCTGCCTGCCTGCTTATAGCCAGTGCCGTTCTTTTGTTGTCTCCCGTCAGCATCACGGTCTGTATGCCCATTTCCTTCAGTTCGCTTATAGCATGGACTGAATCCTCCCTGATAGGGTCTGCAGCGGCAATAATTCCGATGAGCCTGCCGTCATAGGCAAAAAGCAGAGGAGTTTTTCCGTTTTCCGCAAGCTCGTCTGCCTTCTTTACGGCACTTTCATCTATATATGCCACAGATGAGATGAACCTCAGACTCCCGCCGGTCAGTTCTTTACCGTTGAGATAGCCTCGCAGACCATGACCGGGCAGTACCTCAAAGCGGGTGACTTCATCCAGCTTAATATCTCCTGAGGCAGAGACGACAGCTCTTGAAAGAGGATGCTCGCTGTTTTTTTCAAGTGAGGCTGCAAGTCTGAGCAGCTCGTTTTTATCTGTTCCGAAGGGGATAATGTCAGTAACACAGGGCTGTCCCTCGGTCACTGTTCCCGTTTTATCAAGAGCGATTATCTGTGTTCTTCCTGCGATCTCCAGAGCCGAGGCGGTTTTATATAGTATCCCGATCTTAGCTCCTGCTCCGCTTCCTGCCATTATAGCTACGGGCGTAGCAAGCCCGAGGGCGCACGGACAGCTTATCACAAGCACAGATATTCCTCTTGCAATGGCAAAGGAGAATGACTGCCCTGCTATCAGCCAGCCTGCAAGTGTCAGTAAAGAAAGAATTATGATCGAGGGCACGAATATACTTGAGACCTTGTCTGCAATTCGAGCAATAGGAGCCTTTGTTGCAGCAGCATCAGAGACGGTTTTTATTATTTGTGCAAGAGTAGTATCCTTCCCGATGCGTGTCGCACGACATTCGATATAACCCTGCTGATTTATCGTTCCTGCCGAAACGGTGTCGCCCTCGGCTTTATCCGCAGGAATACTTTCTCCGGTAAGAGCAGCTTCATTGACTGCTGTCAAGCCCTTTATTATTATTCCGTCCGTAGGTATCTGTTCTCCGGGACGTACGGCAAAGATATCTCCTGTTCTGACCTCGTCTATACCGACCTCTGTTTCAACACCGTCCATTATAAGAGTGGCGGTTTTCGGCGCAAGCCTCATCAGTCCCTTCAAGGCATCGGTAGTTCGCCCCTTTGAGCTTGCCTCCAGCATTTTACCTATTGTGATGAGTGTAGGTATCATTGCTGCTGATTCAAAGTACAGATTCATTCCGTAATGCATCACTGCTTCATGATTTCCCTCGCCGAGAGCAATAGTCATTATAAACAGTTCTGTCAGGGAATATAAAAAGGATGCGCCCGAGCCTAATGCAACGAGAGTGTCCATGTTTGGCGAGCCGTGTATCAATGAGGAAAAGCCCGAGGTAAAGAATCTTCCGTTTATTATCATCACTGCTGAGGAAAGAACAAGCTCAAACAGCCCGAGAAAAACAGGATTGTCAAAGACCGGCGGAGCGGGGAACCCCCACATCGTATGTCCCATGGAAAAATACATTAGTATCAGCAAAACGGGAAGAGAAAAAAGAAGCCTTTTTTTCAGCTTTGGGGTTTCATGATCCTTAAGTGCTTCATCGTCTGCCCAGGAAGGATGAGCTTTGTCTCCGGGGCTTTCGGTGTTATCCTTTCGCCTTGCGCCGTAGCCTGCTTTTTCAACAGCTTTGATTATATCCCTGTCGGCTGCATTTCCCTCTACTCCCATTGTATTGGTCAGCAGGCTTACAGTGCATGAGGTGACTCCGGCTACCTTTGCGACCGCTTTTTCCACTCGAGCGGAGCAGGCTGCACAGCTCATGCCTGTAACAACATAGTGTTCCATTCCGATCCCCCTTTATTTTTACAGGTGAGTAACTGCGGCAAATGAAGAAAAAACCGCAGATGATTTATGTAAAAAGTTTACCATATTCTATACCTTTTGACAACAGATATTTCCTGTATTGTCCGTGTGTTTAGCTCTATCTGTTCTCATTGCGGCACTCTTTCTGTCAGGAGCGGTGCTGAAAAATAATAAAAAAGTATAGCGGATATTAACATTAGGTAGTATAATAATTGTCCCGGTAAAAAAAATAATCGAACGGAGAATGAAAATGTGGAGAATCATGGAAAAAACAGGACTGTATACAGACGAGGAGATTCGCAGTATTATTGAGGAACCTACGCACAGGATAATAATGCTGTCGGGTCCGACAGAAAGCGGTAAAACAAAGCTAATAAGATCGCTGAAATCAGAAGAGAAGCTGATAATAAGCTGCGAGTCCTTTGAGCAGGCTGCAATGGATATGATAAGGTCGGATAATGATACTTTTATTGAGGCGATGATGTCGGCTTTTTTCTTTTGTCCTCTGCTGTGCATTGAGGATGCGGATATCGTTCTTTCAGGCAGAAGTATACTGCAGCGCCGTATTACAGACTTCCTGCTTGAATACGTCAGGGAGCATACCGCAGTTTTTACAGGGGTGTCCTTAAATAAGCGCCTGTACGTAATAAGAGAGGGAGTGGAAAGGGACAAGCTCCTTATCATTGAGCATTCGGATGAGCAGCCTGTCTGACAAACAGCGATATGAGCTGCTCTGAGCCGCCTTCAGGCACTTTCTGTAATTCGGCTGGTTTCAGTTCTCTGAAATATCATGAACGATATTGTCACGAAAGGATAAGAGTGCTATAATACAATTATAGAAAGGACTGAGACCTGCTTATTATGGATATCAAGGACGATAAAAGAATATTTACGCTAAGTGAGGAACAGCCTGTAAAAGCAGTTCTGAAAATGGGAGTGCCCCTTATTGCAGGAATGCTCGTTATGGTGCTGTATAATTTTGCCGATACTTATTTCATCGGACTGATGAAGGAGGATTATAAGCTTGCGGCAGTCAATCTGGCATATCCTGTAATGATGGTAATGATAGCGTTGTCAAATATGGTGGGCGCAGGCTCGGCTTCTCTTATCGCACGCAGTCTGGGCGCAGGCTGCAGAGAAAAAGCGGATCATACTCTGACAACCGGACTTCTGCTTACTGTTATAAACAGCGTGATAGCAGCGGCGGTAGGACTGGTGCTGCTCCCTCAGATCGTGTACGGTCTTGCTGCAAAGGAGAACACCCTTGAGTATACCGGTGAATATGTCCGCATCCTCTTTATTGGCAGCATCTTCATAATGGGTAATTATACCCTCGGGCAGCTTCTGAGGAGCGAAGGCTCGGTGAAGTATTCGATCGCAGGAATGATGACGGGAACGGTGATAAACATTATTCTTGATCCGGTTTTTATTTTTGTGCTTCGTCTTGATGTAAGCGGCGCAGCTATTGCCACGGTTATAGGCAACGCTGCAGGAGCAGCAATCTCTCTTTTTTTCTATATCAAAAAAAAGACTATACTCCGTCCGTCGATGAAGTATATCATACCCTCCGGAGAAATAATGAGGGAGATATTCTGGGTGGGAGTTCCCGCTTCTCTCGAGACTCTTTTGACCTCGGCAGCGTTTATAATTAACAATAATTTGGCCGTAGCCTACGGAGAGCTCACCGTTGCGGCTACAGGTATAGCGCAGAAGCTGCTTTCTCTTGGCAGCTATATTTATCAGGGCTTTGCTTCGGGCGTTCAGCCGATAATGGGTTATAACTACGGAGCCGGTAATTTCGGCCGTATGCTCAAGGTGCTCAGAGCAGGTGTTCTCACCGTCAGTATTACCGAGCTTTCCGTCATGCTGATATATGGTTTACTCGCTCCGCAGCTCACAGGCTTGTTCACCGATTCTCCAGAGGTGATCGCAACGGGTGCGCTTGTTCTCAGGACTCTTATGCTGATTCTCCCGTTTGTCGGGGCCACCTCTATGAGCAGAATGTCATTTCAGGCAATGGGAAAGCCTCAGTTTGCCTTCGGGATAACTCTTGTAAGACAGCTTATTCTTTATGTCCCTTTACTGCTCCTGCTTAACCGGCTTTTCGGATTCGGCGGTCTTTTGGCTGCTCAACCTGTTACAGAGGCGATAATGATGGCTGTTTCGGTATATCTTCTCCGCAGGATCATAGCTTCCGAGGCGAAAAAAGAAAAACACATTCAATAACTCAAAGTCGGTTCTGCGTAAGGATCGAGCGTCTGTGCCGCAGTGCAGGAAAAGCAGCATTATGCCGCAAAGGAGGATAAAGCGTTATGGAAATTAAAGAAAGGCTTGACAGAGTAAAGGGCTGTCTTGTCGGAGGTGCTGCCGGTGATGCCCTCGGCTATGCAGTGGAATTTGACGATGAAAAAAGAATCCTTTTACGTTACGGAGAAAAGGGCATCATAGAATATGAACGGGACGCCGCTCAGGGTAAGGCTGTTATTTCAGATGATACACAAATGACGCTGTTCACTGCAAACGGACTGATCTTCGGTAAAACAAGGGAGGCTTTGAGCGGTGAAGAGAGCTGCATGAGGGAATATGCTGCAAGGGCTTATCAGGACTGGCTTGTAACTCAGGAGCTCAGCTTTGAGGAGAGCAGGGAGAGGGCAGAGATGCTAAGGAATAGTTCTGTATCATGGCTTATGGAGATTCCTGAGCTTTACAGGCGCAGAGCTCCCGGCAATACCTGTTTGCAGGCTCTTCGCAGCCGTAGAGGTATAAACAGAAGTGTAAAAGACTGCATCAGAGAGCCGATAAACAACAGCAAGGGCTGCGGCGGAATAATGAGGATAGCTCCTGTTGCTCTTATCAGAAGCACCGGAAATATTGAGAGTGTCGATATGGAGGCAGCGCAGATAGCAGCTATAACACACGGACACTCCCTTGGTTATATGCCTGCGGCGGTGCTTGCTCATATCATTGAGCGGATAGTATTCCCTGAAAAAGAAATGCCGCTTGAAGAAATAGTTATCGAAGCAATGAGGACTGTCGAAGCTCTCTTTGAGGGTGATAAGCATATCACAGAGCTTTCGCAGCTTGTCGGGCTTGCCGTTGAGCTTTCCGGTAACAATGTTGCGGATATAGACAATATACACCGTCTTGGCGAGGGCTGGGTGGCTGAGGAGACCTTAGCAATAGCCGTCTACTGCTCGCTGCGTTATCAGAAGGATTTTTCAGCAGGCATCACAGCAGCGGTAAATCACAGGGGAGACAGTGATTCTACCGGAGCAGTTACGGGTAATATCCTTGGCGCTCTGCTTGGATATGACGCTATAGCTCAGAAATGGAAAAGCGGACTTGAACTTCTTGATGTTATTCTTGAGATATCCTGTGATATTTGCAAATGCGGGAGCTTATCCCGTGATGACGCTTATGCGGACAGTGAATGGAAAAAGAAATATATTGACAAAAAACGAGGAAGGGATGAAAGCGTTATGTCTCGGAAAACAGAATTTATCGCCGTCTATGGGGATATAACAAAGGATCATGGTGTGGAGGCTATCGTCAATGCGGCTAACACGAGTCTTCTTGGCGGAGGCGGCGTTGACGGAGCAATACACCAGGCTGCAGGCAGAGAGCTTCTTGAGGAGTGCCGCACTCTTGGTGGCTGCAGGACAGGTCAGGCAAAAATTACCGGAGCTTATAAGCTTCCGTGCAGATATGTTATTCACACTCCCGGTCCGATATGGAGCGGGGGCGGAAACGGAGAACCGGAGCTCCTTGCCTCGTGCTACAGGTCTTGCCTCAGGCTTGCAGTTGAAAACGGTATAAGGACGATAGCCTTTCCGTCTATCTCCACGGGCGTTTACAGCTTTCCTCTTGATGAAGCTGCTGAAATTGCCGTGAGAACAGCAAGGGAATTTGTTGCCGAAAATCCCGGAAGGATAGATGTTATAAAATGGGTGCTTTTCGGTGAAAGGGCTCTCAATGCATATAAGAGGGAAATCGAAAAATGATCTTCCGCTCCGGCGGTGGTTAAATACTCAATGATACAGAAAAAGGACTGACCCAAGGCTTAATTGACCTGAGTCAGTCCTTTGATTTTTGAGAAAAGCTCCTGGAGAGGATCCGGGTGACATTCTCCGTAGCTTAAAACCGTTTCCTATTCATCATTCTCTGTATGCTTGACTGTTAATTGCTCTATTATTATACAGGCCTGTCAGACCTATGGCTGATAGACAGTTCATCTCTCTGTTTCAGAATCGGGAGCTTATTTTAAACAAGTATATTATTTCCGTCAAGCACTGCCGAGATAAGCTTTTTGTGCTGATAATGCAGCTTTAGCGAAAAGAAGGGTCTGTCCTCCTGCATAAGGCGCAGAAATATCCTGTCACCCTCCCATGACGGAAGCTCGTTGACAGCGATTTCCTTATCCACCCAGAGAAGCTCTCCCTCGCTGCAGTCCGTCAGCTCCCCGGTAAAGCCGTCTGCGCTGTAAAGGAACATATACTCATACCAGTCTCCTTCCGAAAAGCTGACTACGCCTCTCATGCGGTAAGACGTAAGTGTAAGACCGGTTTCCTCCTTCACCTCGCGCAAAACACATTCCTCAGGACTTTCACCTTCTTCAAAATGACCGCCCACTCCCATATAGAGATCCTTTGAGGGATCGTTTTTCTTTTTGGTGCGGTGCATCATCAGATATTTTCCGTCCTTTTCGATATAACAATGAGTCGTCAGCTCTGGCTCCATAAACAATACCTCCATGTTTGTTGCTTCTTTATATAACAGCTCAGCGTTTTCAGGGGCGGCAGAGCTCTTAATTACTCGTCAGACTCTTTCACTGGTGCATATCCTCATCTCTCCGTTGACCGTGAGCACACCGCACGTTTTTTTCATTGCAGGTGAAGCCGGAGGAATGAATAATGCCGATGATATGGTTCCGCTGACTAATTTGCCGAGATTCGTCAGGCAGTAGCCCTCAGGGGCAGAATAATTGAAAAAGCTTTTTCCGATAAATGCAGCCGCCTTGCTGTCAAATGCGCCCTGACTTGCCATAAATGCTGCGTCAAGAACACCGGGATCAAGAGCTGCATAGCACTGCAGGACGAGAAACAGCTCTGCAGGCTTCGAAATGATCTGCTGTACACAATCATGTACCTCTCTTGCCCTTGCGAATTCATCATTTGACTTTTTCTTTGTCGAAACAGTAAAGGCTGTTGAATAGTTTCCCATAGCTCCCTGTTTATAGACAGGCAGGCGATCTCTCAGGTCACAGGCTACTGTCACCTTGTCCGTTTTGTCCTTTATCATCATTCGGGCAACAAGCAGATCGTTTATCGTTATGCCGTTGTCACGGCATTCACTTGTGAGCTTTTTGACCTCATCTTTTTCTGTTTTATAAATAAAATGGCTGATCTTATCCTTCTGCATATAACTGCTTGCAAATCGGTGATACTGCTCAAGGCTTGGCGGTCTTTGTCCCTCCTTGCTCCAGCTCTTGTTTGCCTTGTTAACAAGCATTTTGCTTATCATAGGAAGCTTCGAGCCCTTGGGAAGGTCATCGGCTGAGGAAATGAGCTTTTCCTCAACAGGCTTTGGAGCTGTGCCGCCTGCATACAGCTCAGCAAGCTCCTCGCACAGCCCGAGGGCGCCTCTGCCGTCTGTCAGAAGGTGATGAAAGACAAGCAAAAAGCAGGTTTTATAGCCTGATCTCCATACTGTCGCACGGAGCAG
>ONFW01000091.1 GCA_900317215.1 uncultured Eubacteriales bacterium
CCTTACCGAGCACCTCAAGACCCACAAGAAGGATCATCATTCAAGAAGAGGTCTTTTTAAGATGATCGGTCAGAGAAGAAGTCTCCTCAGCTATCTCACAAAGGTAGATGTTGAGCGTTACCGTTCTATTATCGCAAGACTCGGTATCCGTAAGTAAGCATTGTTTCGGGGCAGTCTGTAATTTAGCAGACTGCCTTGTTTCAGTTGTCAGAACGATCCCGCAAAACAGAGGACAGGTATTTTCGGAGTTTAGCAGTGAAACGAGAAAACAGCGTGATACTGTTTTCCGGTTTAATTGCTAAACTGAAGATCCGCCTCTGAAAATAATATCAAACGGAGGTAAATCAGAATGTTTGAAAACTACAGAGTATTTGAAACGGAATTTGCAGGCAGACCTCTTGTTATCGAAACAGGCAAGATGACCCAGCTTGCAAACGGCGCTTGTCTTGTCCGCTACGGTGAGACAGTAGTGCATGTTGCGGTAACAGCAGCGCCCAAGCCGAGAGAGGGCGTGGATTTCTTCCCGCTTTCGGTTGATTTTGAAGAGAAGCAGTACGCTATGGGCAAGATACCCGGCGGCTTCGGCAAGAGAGAGGGCAGACCCTCAGAAAAGTCGATCCTCATTTCGAGAGTTATTGACCGTCCGATCCGTCCCCTTTTCCCTAAGGATATGAGAAACGATGTTTCTATCGTCTGCACAGTAATGGCATACGATCCCGATTGTCTGCCAGAGATAGCTGCAATGGTAGGCACGTCTATTGCGCTCAGTATTTCCGATGTTCCGTGGAACGGACCTATTTCTGCCGTGTCCGTTGGTCTTGTTGACGGTGAATTTGTCATCAATCCCACAAAGGCTCAGCGTGAAGTCTCGCAGATGGCGGTCACTGTTGCTTCAACGGACAGCCGCATAGCAATGATCGAGGCAGGGGCAAACATCGTCCCCGATGATGTAATGTACAACGGCATTATGGCAGGTCACGAGGCAAATCAGTCTATCATAGAGTTTATCAAGGGTATCCAGGCGGAGATAGGCAGAGAGAAGTTCTCCTATCCGAGCAACGAGCCTGATCCCGAGATGCTTGAGGCTGTTAAATCCTTCGCTATAGATGATATCAGGGTGGCTCTTGATACTGACGACAAGAAGGTTCGTGATGAAAGGCTCAAGCCTATCTACGATGCTGTTCATGAGAAATTTGACGAGATCTATCCCGATCAGGCAGAGAAGATAGATGATTGTCTCTATAAGACACAGAAGTATATTGTCCGCCGCTGGCTTCTTGATGAGCAGAAGCGTGTTGACGGCAGAAAAATGGATCAGATGCGTCCTCTTGCATCTGAGGTGGGTGTTCTCCCCAGAGTACACGGTTCGGGTCTGTTTACAAGAGGACAGACACAGGTGCTTACTATCACCACACTCGGTTCGATAAGCGACCAGCAGATACTTGACGGTATTGACGACCAGACCTCAAAAAGATATATTCACCACTATAATTTCCCGTCCTATTCAGTAGGCGAGACAAAGCCCTCAAGAGGACCCGGCAGAAGAGAGATCGGTCACGGCGCTCTTGCTGAGAGAGCTCTTGTTCCGGTTATTCCTTCGGTTGAGGAATTCCCCTATACTATCAGGCTTGTATCCGAGATACTTTCTTCAAACGGCTCTACCTCACAGGGCTCTATCTGCGGCTCTACGCTGTCTCTCATGGATGCCGGTGTTCCGATAAAGGCTCCCGTCGCAGGAATTTCCTGCGGTCTTATAACAGAGGGCGAACGCTGGATGACCATGGTCGATATCCAGGGCCTTGAGGACTTCTTCGGAGACATGGACTTTAAGGTGGCAGGCACAAAAGAGGGTATCACAGCTATCCAGATGGATCTTAAGATCAGCGGTCTTACACCGGAAATGGTCAAGGAGGCTCTCTACAAGACCCACCAGGCGCGCAACTATATACTTGACGAGGTAATGCTCAAGGCTATTCCTGAGCCCAGACCCGAGCTTTCAAAGTATGCTCCCAAGATGCTCACCACAGTTATCCCTGTGGACAAGATCCGTGAGGTCATCGGTTCCGGCGGAAAGGTGATCCAGAAGATCTGCGCCGAGTGCGATGTCAAAATTGACATCGAGGAGGACGGTCATGTATATGTGACCGGTCTTGATATTGAAAACTGCAGGAGAGCTATGACGATAGTTGACACCATAGTTAAGGATCCCGAGCCCGGTGCAATATACAAGGGCAAGGTCACAAGACTCATGGACTTCGGCGCTTTTGTAGAGATAGCTCCCGGCAAGGAGGGTCTGTGCCATATCTCACAGCTTGACGTAAAGCGTACCGAGAAAGTGACCGATGTAGTAAATGTAGATGATATCATCATTGTCAAGGTTCTCGATATAGACGATAAGGGCAGACTCAATCTTTCAAGAAGAGAGGCGCTCATCGAGGTGGAGGGACTTACTCCCGAAAACGATGTGGCTCCCCGGCGTCCTTCGGGCCCCCGCAGCGGCGGCTTCCACAGAGGCGACAGAGGAGACAGAGGCGACAGAAAATAATCATACCGATATTAGGGCACACGGCAGGAGCTTCCTGTCGTGTGCTTGCTTTTGTTTGATATGATAAAGATGTGTATTGATTATCCCCTGATAAAATGATATACTGTATGTGTCAGGAGATGTTTTCGATGATAAAGATAGACCTCATAACCGGCTTTCTCGGAAGCGGAAAGACCACCTTTATAAAAAAATATGCGGATTGGCTGATAGAACACGGTATAAGAGTCGGCATACTGGAAAACGACTTTGGCGCTGTTAATGTAGATATGATGCTGCTGCAGGATATACAAAGCGACAGGTGTGCTATAGAGACCGTTGCGGGCGCCTGCGATGCCGACTGTCACAGACGGCGCTTCAAGACAAAGCTTATCGCCATGGGTATGAGCGGATACGACCGTGTTATAGTCGAACCGTCAGGTATATTCGATACAGACGAATTTTTTGACGTGCTGAGAGAGGATCCCCTCGATCGCTGGTATGAGATAGGTTGTGTTCTGACTGTAGCTGACGCCTGCCTTGATACGGAGCTTTCAGCGCAGTCGGAATATATTCTCGCATCCCAGCTTGCAAATGCAGGCAAGGTGATTATCAGCAAGTCAGATATAGCAACTGAGGAGCAGGTGGAAAAAACCGTAGCATATCTGAGATCGGTGTGTGAGCGCTGCTGCGGCAGGATACTCGGGGACGATGTTATGCGAACGGGTATCGATGAGCTTACTGACGAGCAGATAGAGGCGGTTTCGGAATGTGGCTATAAGAAGGTGGATTTTACCAAGCGTCTCACCGGTGCAAACGATTATGTTTCATTGTATTATATGAATAATTCCATATCAAAGGATACCCTGTGGCAGAATGCAAAGGATATGTTTTCAGACGAAAAATGCGGAAGGGTGTACAGAGTCAAGGGCTTCATCAGAGATGAGGGAACATGGTACGAGTTTAATGCCGACCGCAATAACATAAGCCTGTCGTCTGTTGAAAACGGACAGGATATTATTATAGTAATAGGTGAGGAGCTTAATAAAGCCTGTGTGGACAGATATTTTTGTTCCTCTTTAAGTTGACAAAATCAAAAATAATGTTTATACTATGATTATATCGGCTGTGAAAAGAAAAAGTAGCACGGAATGCTGCCTTCAGAGAGGATATGGCAGGTGAGAATATCCGACGGCGCTGTGTGAAATACATCTTTGAGCCGTCAGGCGAGAAAGCTTTTTGGCAAAGCCTGACCGTTTTGCACACGTTACAGTGCGAGGCTGTGAATGCAGCCCGTGAGACCGTTTTATTACGGTAAAATGAGGTGGTACCGCGGTAATTATCGCCCTCTGTTATTACGCAGGGGGCGTTTTTGTCCCCGTAAAAAAATACAGCAGCGATAAGCTGATGAAGCATCGGCTTATCGGGAAAGGACAAAAAATGGGAGTATTTGAAGAACTTCAGGAGCGTGGACTTATCGCTCAGATGACAGATGAGGAAGAGATCAGAGAGCTTGTGAACAGCGGCAGGGCAGTGTTCTATATAGGCTTTGATCCGACAGCCGACAGTCTCCATGTGGGACATTTCATGGCGCTTTGCCTTATGAAAAGACTGCAAATGGCAGGAAACAGGCCGATAGCCCTCATAGGAGGAGGAACAGCCATGATAGGCGACCCCTCGGGCAAGACCGACATGAGAAAGATGATAACCCAGGAGACTATACAGCATAACTGCGACTGCTTTAAAAAGCAGATGAGCAAGTTTATAGATTTCTCCGAGGGCAAGGCTATCATGGTTAACAATGCGGACTGGCTCCTTAAGCTCAATTATGTTGAGCTTCTCAGAGATGTTGGCGCCTGCTTCAGCGTCAACCGTATGCTTACAGCGGAATGTTATAAGCAGCGCATGGAGAGAGGACTCAGCTTCCTCGAGTTTAACTACATGATAATGCAGAGCTACGATTTCATGTCTCTGTTTCAGCGCTACGGCTGCAATCTGCAGTTCGGCGGCGACGACCAGTGGAGCAATATGCTCGGAGGAACTGAGCTTATAAGAAGAAAGCTCGGCAAGGATGCTTATGCAATGACTATTAACCTGCTGCTCAATTCCGAGGGCAAGAAAATGGGCAAGACCGAAAAGGGCGCTGTATGGCTCGACCCCGCAAAGACCTCTCCGTTTGATTTTTTCCAGTACTGGAGAAATGTTGCTGACGGCGATGTTATCAAGTGCCTCAAGATGCTCACCTTTGTTCCTATGGACGAGATAAGAAGGCTCGAAAAGCTTGAGGGAAGCGAGCTTAATTCCGCCAAGGAGCTGCTTGCGTTTGAACTGACAAAGCTCGTTCACGGCGAGGAGGAAGCGAAAAAGGCTCTCGAAGGAGCAAGGGCGCTTTTCGGCAGCAAAGCGGATACGGATAATATGCCGACAACAGAGATAGACAGCTCAGCCTTTACGGACGGCAGGCTCCCGCTTATCGACCTTCTCTGCATGACCGGCCTTGCTCCCTCAAAGGGTGAGGCGAGAAGACTCATTCAGCAGGGCGGTATAGCTGTCAATGACGAGAAGCTTACCGATATCAAGGCGGAGCTTACCGATGCTCATTTTGAAAGAGGCTTTGCAGTTATCAAAAAGGGCAAAAAGGTTTTCCACAAGGCTATACTTAAATAATAAAACGGGGAGAGTTTGGATATGTCTAATACCGACAGCACCGAAAAGAAGTCCTTCTCCAGACGAGAGGAAAGACAGCAGGCGCTCAGCCTTGTTTTCGAGCGTCTTTTCCGTGACGATACAGCCGAGCAGGTATTTGAGGATGCAGCGGAAGCCCGTGAC
>ONFW01000076.1 GCA_900317215.1 uncultured Eubacteriales bacterium
CGCCTGACATGGTTCACGGTGCCCTGTCGCACAGCGCCTGCCCGACCGCATATTCAAGGGTATGAATCTGTCTTGTAACATCAGCAATGCTATTATACTATATAAACAAAAAAAAATCAACTGTATTTTCTGTATTTTTTCTCTCAGAGCCCCTTTAAAGACCGTTGTTTTGTACAAGAGGCTAATTTATTATTATCTCAAAAGCAGACCGTTCGGCGGCAGGATAAGAGATACTGCCGCCTGACTGCATCGGGATCATTTATCGTTTTCTGCCGCTGCGGGCTTTTCCACGGAGAGCTTGAAGTATTTCTTGGCAATAGTGCCGTCGCTGTCCATAGCTTTTACAAGGATATGGTATCTTGTATCGAGCAAAGGCTTTATAGTATTAACGGTATTCACGCCGAAATCCTGCTTTGTGACCCAGCTCTTGGAGAAGGTCTTTTTGTAATACACGGCATAGGTATAAGGAGCCTTGCCGCCCTTAGCCGAGGCCTTTACCGTTACTGTATCACCGAGAGCTATTTCAAGCGAGGATACCTCTGAGGTGTTCACAAGCTCATTGGTGTCCTTCTTCGCCTCGGCAACAGAAGGTGTTTTCTTCTTAGTGCCGAAAATAGTGAAGGGAATGGTCATGACGCCGGTAAAATTACCCTTAAAGGTAAGTCTTGCGTTAGCAGTACCGGGATCGATGTTGTTTTCATATTCAACAAAATAATCCTCGCCCTCTTTAAGAGTCGTCTCGCCGAATTTAACTGCTATCTTCAAAATGCAGGGCTGACCGTTGTAGTCAAATTCGGTATTGTCCGCATAAAAGGAGAGCGCTCTTGCATGAACAGGGACGATCTCAAAGCTTTTTTCGATCACGCCCTTGAACTTGCCCTTACCCCTGAAAACAACATGAGCTGTTCCTACGTTCACATTGTCGGATATTTCTACATCAAAGTCTTTGTCACTGCTGAGTATCCTGTCGCCTACACGGATAGAATAGTTCGGAATTATCGGTTCTCCCGTATAAACATAGGTATTATTATCCACGGCTGATTACCTCCGTATTGATTATCTTCGATATTATAGCACAAGAATCTGAAAAAGTCATCTTGAATGTGTCTTTGGACATTGTGCAAATCATACAAAGAAAAAACAGACGATATCGTTGCCCAAGCTGAAATCGACTTAACCTGTACAAAAAATTGCCGGAAAAAGCCCTGATTTTCTTTGTAAAGTAAACGCCCTCAGAATAGCTTTGTGCAAAATAACGGTATTTTTATTATTAACGGACTCACACCAAAAGGGCACATTCAAGTCCGAGCTTCATCATATCCTCAAAGCTTTTTTCACGTTCGTCTGACGTACAGCTCTCTCCAGTGAGAGGACAGTCTGAGATAGTACAGATCGTAAGAGCGTTTTTTCCGAGTTTTGCTGCATTCAGGTAAAGAGCAGCACATTCCATTTCCACCGCAAGCACGCCGAGCTTTCTCCATTCAATAAGGCTGCTGCTGTCGTCGTAGAATATGTCAGTAGTAAATATCTGTCCGATATGAGGCTTGATGCCGATAGTATCCGCTGTTCTGACCGCCGCCGAGAGGAGATCGAAGCTTGCCGTGGGAGCAGGAGTTCCGGGCAGCTTATACTGTGAGGCAAATGATGAATTTGTTGCCGCGGACATCGCTATTACTATATCTCTCAGACCGAGAGTCTCGCTTATCGCACCGGCAGTGCCTATGCGTATGATATTATCAACGTCATAAAAGCTGAAAAGCTCATAGGAATAAATGGCGATCGAGGGTACCCCCATTCCGCTCGCCATAACGGATACGGGCTTGCCCTTGTATTTTCCGGTAAAGCCGTACATTCCCCTTACCTTATTAACGAGAACAGGCTCGTCAAGAAAGCTCCTTGCAATAAATTCCGCCCTGAGAGGGTCTCCGGGCATAAGCACAGTTTTTGCAAAAGCTCCTTTTTCTGCGCTGATATGAGGTGTAGACATATCGTGTCCCTCCTTGAAATTTTTATCAATAGCCCAGCTCCTCGCCGACAAGGATCACCTTTATACGGTCCTTCTTTCTCTGGAAGGAGGTCACCATATAGCTGCAGCATATGCGCTGCTCGCTTTTGCAGCCGTCGCCGGGCTTTGAATCGGGATCGTTAAGAGAAACGCATCTGCCTGTGCCTGCGCAGTAGGTTTTGCAGCTCAGGCGCTTTGTGTTAAGCGGCGCAGCGACGTTTCTCAGTCTGTCAAAGGCCTCGTCGAGATCCTTGACGATCTTGTTGAAGCCCGCTATGACTATAACGCTTTTCGGTCCGAAGGCTATTGCCGCAACTCTGTTTGAGTTGCCGTCAACATTGAACAGCATACCGTTTTCTGTCACGGCGTTTGCGCTTGTGAGGTAGACGTCACAGGAAAACGCTTTTCTGTATATTTCTTCTACCTCATCACGGGTGATGCCCTCTCTGCTTCTGTCGAGATAATTATATGCTCCGCTTTTCAGCAGCTCGGGTATACCGCACTGAGAAAGTGAGACTGATCCGCCGTGTGTCACGGAGCAGCCCTCGCTGAGAAGCCCCTTAACTCTTTCAAGTGCCTCCTCAGCGTTTGTGCAGAAGCAGGCGTCCATGTTGTTGCTTTTGAGCGCCTTTATTGTTTTTTCGATGACAGTCATATCAAGCTCTTTCATAAGCTTAACCTCCTTGTGTGATTTTATGTTGTACGGGATCAGTGTGAGATACGCAGGATATCCCAGTTGCTGAAAAAATATACTGCCGCAACGACCGTTGACAGCTCAAGCAGAAATATCACCGGAATACCGATCATGAATTTTTTATGTCGGGTCTTATGATGTATGATACGCATTGTTACATACATCACAATACATCCGCTCAGTGCTGCGGTCAGCAAAAGGGTGCTTTCGGGTATGCGGCGCTTGTGCCTTCTGGCAGCATTTTTATCATGCACGGTAAGAATTACAGCGATAATGTTTATTATCACCGCATAGGCTGCTAAAGGGTAATAGTACCATGTCATATTCCGGTCTCCTGTCATATTTTCCTAAGCTATATTATATATTGAATCAACTCTGAAATCAAGGCTCTTTATCCCGATACACCGTTCAACCAAAGTCGGAGAATAAAAAATCTGGCCGCAGCAGATCTTATGATCTGCGAGTCGGTAATTATCCGAAAAAGCTTTTTGCGTTAAAACCCGTCCCGTTCGGTCAGGCACTTCAGGAAGCTTGATATCTTTGTTCTGTCATGCTTTTTCGTGACTGCGATTATAACGAAGCTTTCGGAAAAGCTTTTTACTGATTATTCTACATAAAAGGGGGAGAATGTATGAAAAGGATAATGCTCCGGTTTGCGGCTGCTGCTTTGGCTGCCGCAGTTTGTTTATGCGTGTTTGCTTTTGCGGATAAAGGCAGTGATGACGGTCAAGCTGCGAACAGCACTCAGGAAAGCAGTACCGTATCAGAAAAGACGTATTCCGCGGTAAAGCGGACCGATGACGGGGAACAGGAGATGAGGGCGGTATGGCTGCCGTTCATGAGCCTTCAGCTCACCGAAGATGAAAGAAGCAGGGAGGGCTTTGAAAAAAAGATATCCTCCGTTCTCGACAGATGCAGGGATCACGGAGCTAATACGGTGATAGTCCATGTCAGACCCTTCGGTGACGCAGTTTATCCCTCAAGTTATTATCCATGGTCGCATATCCTCACGGGAGAACAGGGGAAGGCATTGCCCTTTGATCCGCTGGAGCTTATCGTTTCGGCATCTCACAGCAGAGGGCTTGCTGTACATGCATGGATCAATCCGCTGAGGATAAGCACCGGAAGGACTCCCGAAAAGCTCTCGGACGATAACCCCTATATCAAATGGAAAGGTGAAGGCTCACAGGATGATTTTTTTGAATATAAGGACGGTATTTATTATGACCCTTCAAGCCCAAGGGTGCGCAGGCTGATAACGGACGGCGTTCGTGAGCTTGTCGGCAATTATGAGATAGACGGGGTGCAGATAGATGACTATTTTTATCCCGAGGAGTTTACCTCTCATGATGAGCTGATGTACAAAAAATACGTTTCATCTGTATCTGAGGGCTGCAGGGCGCTGACAATAGAGGAATGGAGAAGGAATAACGTCAATATGCTTGTTGCAGGCTTATATGATGCCGTTCACGGAGGGAAAAGGGAGGTGGTGTTCGGTATCTCGCCGCAGTGCAATTTTGAAAACAACGAAAAGATATCGGCCGATATAAAAAGCTGGTGTACTCTGAGCGGATATGCGGATTATATCTGTCCTCAGATATATGTTACAGATGAACACCCTGTTTTTCCGTTTGGTGAGCTTCTGGATAAATGGAGAAAAACTGTTTCAAACAGCAATATCAGGCTTTATATCGGGCTTGGCTTATATAAGGCTGGTACAGAAGCAGATGACGGTACATGGCTCGGCTCAAACGATAATCTTGCAAAACAGATATGCACCCTTCGTGAAAAGGGTGCAAACGGGTTTATGCTTTATTCTTATGATTATCTTGATAAGCCCGAAACGGAGCAGGAGTTGAAAAATCTTCTCGATGTTCTGTAGGCGTTACGCCTTGTCTGACTTTTGAACCCTGAGCTGTTTACCGTTATTCCCGAAGGGAACAAGCTTTTTTGCAAAGCCTGTTCTGTCAAGAGCCTTGAGAGTCACAGGAATGATAACAAGCTGTATTGCGGTCATTATGGCTGCCGGCAGCAGGCGCATAGTGGTAATTATCGTGATATAGAAGCTGAAGAAGCCCTCGCCGTCCGGTTTATACATCAGAAGCGATATCCACAGCGAGGTTATGAAAAGGCTGACTATCCATTGATTGATGATGACGGCAATGGAAGAACGGACGATGCTTTTGCTGTTTTTGAGAAAAAGCCCGTAGATCCCGCCGATAAGAGCATAGGTGAGTGTAATAGGCGGGTACCATGCGCCCACGGGGTGAACAATACAGCCCAGGATATCTCCTAAACCATAGACTGCTATACCTCCGAATGCGCCGTAAAGATGAGCGGCTACAACAACGGGGATAAAGGCAAGATTGATCTTTATTGTACCTGTGTGTATTTCCAGAAGGTTGAGTACGACCTCTGCAGCCATAAGAACAGCAAAGGTAGTAAGCACGACCGTGCTGTTGCGGATATTGAGCCTGCTGTTTTCTCGCATAAAAAAAGCCTCCTTATTATTACAGACCGCATTGTAATAATAAGAAGGTCGTGACCTGATATTATTATTTCCAGCGGGATGCAGCCCGTGTATCGCAGGATATCCTTTCGTTCATGCGACAACTCCCCGTTCGCATGACACTGCATACTGCAGCGGTTATGCCGCTGACAGTTATACGCACACAAGCTTACTCTGTTTTTCTCAGTATATCATGTCATTTATTATTTGTCAATATGCCGAGCCGGAATTGCATGCTTAGTGAAGGGCCTTCAGTATGGCAAGAGCTGCGGTGCTGCCCTCATATACCGCTTTGAATATCTGCATTGTGCCGCCTGTGCAGTCTCCTGCCGCATAGAGCCGAGGAATTGAAGTCTCCATGTTTTTATTGACCTTGATTATTCCGTTTTCCGTCTCGGCGCCAACCTTTTTTGCAAGGTCGCTGCTCCCGGCAACGCCGAGAGCTATGAAAACACCGTTTACGGATAGTATTTCCCCGTCTTCAAAGGAAATACTCTCGACAAAGGCTTCACCGTTTACTGACATGAGCTTTTTTGTATTTACATTGATATTGTCCGGTATTTCTGTTGTCAGAGGGCTTCCGTTTGTAAGGAGAGTTACGCTTTTCGAGCTCTGTGACAATATCATCGCTTCATGAAGGGCGTATTCTCCGCTGCCTATCACGCAAACATCTTTGTTCCTGTAGAAAAAAGCATCGCATACTGCACAGTAGCTCACGCCCTTGCCTTCGTGCTCCGCAAC
>ONFW01000182.1 GCA_900317215.1 uncultured Eubacteriales bacterium
ATTGCAGCAGCCTCGCCAACGCCCGGGAGCGCTGAGAACGGAAGCCTGATATCATCTCCCTCAACAAGGAACTTTCTCGCATCGGACTTGTAGATATCTATCGGCAGCACGCCTACTCCCCTGGCCATCATCTCATTTATGAGCTGCCATGTAGGAAGCGTAGCCTGCTCCTTTGCGCTTGCCTCTTTTCTCTGCACCTTTCCAGCTATCTCCTGCATTTTGTTTCTGACTGCAGTCTTACCCTTGCACACGACAGAGGCGTCAAAGCCCTCGCTTTTAACAGTGAAGAATGCCGCATAGTATTCCTTGGGCTTATGCACCTTATACCAGCCGAGCCTGAGAGTTGCTATCATGTAGGCGGCAGCATGAGCCTTCGGGAACATGTATTTTATCTTCATGCAGGAATCTATATACCATTGAGGAACATTGTGCTCCTTCATCGCCTTTATATGCTCCTCGGTAAGAAGCTTTGTAGCCTTTCCCTTTCGCACTATCTCCATGATCTTGAACGCCATGTCCGGTTCAAGTCCCTTATGCATGAGATAGACCATGATATTGTCACGGGTCCCGATAACCTCGGATATCGTACAAATCTTTTTTGCTATCAGCTCAGAGGCATTCCCTATCCATACGTCCGTACCGTGAGACAGACCTGATACCTGAAGAAGATCGGAAAAGGTCTTGGGCTGTGTCTCAATGAGCATCTGACGTACAAAGCTTGTTCCAACCTCAGGCAGAGAAAAGGTGCCTGTCTGAGAGTCTATTTCCTCAGGCTCAACACCGAGAGCCTTTGTTGATGTGAACAGCGACATAACATCGGGGTCGCTCATGGATACGTTCATTACATCTATCCCGGTATACTCCTCAAGATATCTGTAGGTGGTGGGAACGTCGTGTCCCAGCTCATCAAGCTTGCATACCGTATCATGTATCGAATGGAAGTCGAAGTGAGTAGTCAAGCTGTCGGTTTTCTGATCGTTTGCAGGGTGCTGTATCGGGCAGAACTCATATACATCGTTCATCTTCGGGATAACTACCATGCCCCCCGGGTGCTGACCTGTGGTCCTTCTGACGCCGGTGCATCCGTATGCAAGCCTCAGCTCCTCCGCACGGTTATAGGTAACGCCCTTTTCCTCACAGTATTTTTTGACGAAACCTATCGCGGTCTTGTCCGCAACTGTAGCAATAGTGCCTGCCTTGAATACGTTCTCCTTGCCGAAAAGCACCTCTGTATATCTGTGAGAGCGGTTCTGATACTCACTGGCAAAATTGAGGTCGATATCGGGTGTCTTGTCTCCCTTGAAGCCGAGGAAGGTCTCAAAGGGGATATCATGTCCGTCCCTGAGATAATCAGTGCCGCAGTTGGGGCATTTTTTCGGCGGAAGGTCGAAGCCCGAGCCATAGCTGCCGTCATCAAAAAACTCTGAGTTGCGGCAATTAGGACATACATAATGCGGACAGAGCGGATTTACCTCTGAAATACCCGACATGGTAGCAACAAAGGACGAGCCGACAGAGCCTCTGGAGCCGACAAGATAACCGTTCTGGTTAGAATTTGCAACGAGCTTCTGCGCTGTCATATAAAGCACAGAAAATCCGTTCTTTATTATGGAGTTAAGCTCCTTTTCTATCCTCGCCCTTACTATCTCGGGCAGAGGGTCGCCGTAGGTTTCCTTTGCCCTCTTCCATGTTATTTCTGTCAGCTCCTCCTCGGCGCCCTCAATAAAGGGCGGGAAGTTTCCCTTTGGCACTGCTCTGATATTCTCTATCATATCCGTGATGAGGTTGGTGTTTGTGACAACGACCTCAAAAGCCTTCTCGCTGCCGAGATATTCAAATTCCTTTAACATCTCAGCCGTCGTGCGAAAATAAAGGGGCGGCTGTTCGTCGGCATCGGAAAAATTTTGCGTGGAAAGCAGGATAGTTCTGTATTCGCTCTGATAAGGATCCATAAAATGAACGTCACAGGTTGCACAAACAGGCAGTCCGAGCTCATCTCCCAACGAGACGATAAGCCTGTTGATATCCTGCAGCTCCTCAACGCTCTTTACCTTGCCCTCTCTGACAAGGTGCATATTATTTCCTACCGGCTGGATCTCGAGATAATCATAGAACGAGGCTATCTTTTTAAGCTCCTCACGGTTCTTTCCGTCAAGTATCGCCCTATAGAGCTCTCCTGCCTCACAGGCGCTTCCGACAATTATGCCGTCCCTGAGCTTTTCAAGCTCGCTTTTGGGAATGAGCGGCTTTTTATAGAAATAGTCGAGGTGAGCCTTGGATATCAGCTTGTAGAGGTTTTTGAGTCCGAGCTGGTTTTTGACAAGAAGGATCTGGTGAAAGGATCTGTATGCTTTTATGCTCGGCTTAGGCAAAGCCCTGCCGATATCGGCAATATCCGAGACCTTGTATTCCTCCTCAAGCTTTTTCAGCATTACCTGAAAGATCTTTGCAAGCATTGCAGCATCGTCACAGGCCCGGTGGTGGTTAAAATCTCCAAGCTTGAGATGCTTTGCTATTGTATCGAGCTTATGCTTGCTGAGCTGAGGAAACATGCTGCGCGACAGCGCAAGAGTATCTATATGCGTAAAGCTGTAAGGCATGCCGTTTCTTTCGCAGGCAGCTTTTATGAATGAGGTATCGAATGAGGCGTTGTGAGCAACAATCACCGAATTTTCTCCACAAAAATCGAAAAAGCTTTTCACAGCTTCCGCCTCTGACGGAGCGCCCTGCACCATGCTGTCGTCTATTCCGGTAAGCTCCGTGATTCTTTCGGGAATATGCTTTTTCGGATCGACAAAGGTATTAAAGCTTTCCCTTATCTCTCCGTTTACCATTCTGACGGCGCCAATCTCGGTGATCCTCTCCTGATTAACGCTAAGTCCTGTAGTTTCTATATCAAATACAATAAAATTTCCTTTTAGCGGCTGGCTTGCGCTGCCTGTAACGGCATCTGCAGCCCCGTCATTGATGAAATATGCCTCAACTCCGTATATTACCTTGAACTGTCCGCCCTTTCCTCTTATTTCATCACAGGCGTTCATGGCGTCGGGATAAGCCTGAGCTACACCGTGGTCGGTGATAGCAATTGCGGGCATCCCCCACGAATACGCCCTTCTTACAAGGTCGCCTGCGCTGGTCACGGCATCCATTGAGGACATATTGGTATGCAGGTGAAGCTCTACTCGCTTTTGCTCAGCCTTGTCCACTACCCTGACCTTATTTACTCTGCAAACAGCGTCTGCTATAACGGTGACGTCATGGTCATATTTATCAAGCTGAGCGTCGCCCTTTACAAGGATACAGTCACCCTTTTTAAGCTCCAGTATCCCCTTGCATTTCTCGTTGAGGTCGATCACCTTTACGCATACCGAGCCTGTAAAATCCGTGACGGACAGAGAAATGATCTTTCTTTTATTATCCTTGGTATCGCGGACTTCTATGCCGAATATCTCACCCCAGAACACTATCCTGCCGGATTCCACAGAAATATTTCTCAGGCTGAACATATCCCCCTTCACATTACCGCCATATATCGCCACAGCGCTCTCGGGAATACATCTCGGCATGAGGTCGGCGCCCTCTCTTATCTCAATTTCCTCCTGAACGGCGGGAGCCGGAGCAGGCTTTTTAGCATGGCGCGCCTTATGCTCGTCTGCGGCTCTCATTGTGCTCTCGTAAAGCTCCTGTTCTTCAAGCTGCTTCTCCCTCAGCACCTTTTCTTCGTTCATTTTCTGACGCTCAATATAGACCTCGCTGTCGGGATCTATAGAGGTTATTCCTTCAAAGCGCACCTTGTAAGCAAGCCCGAATTCCTCCTTTATCAGAGCAGCAAGCTTTTTGTCGTACTCCTGCTCCTTTAAAAGCTGCTTGCCTCCATGCTGCAGCATTATGATGATATCGTCATCAACGATCCTTGCGCTCGAGTCCTTCAATGTGCCGTTGAGACTTGCGTACCGTCTTTTCAGCTCCTTAACAAGCTCGGGATAATAGCCCTCCTCAAAAAGGTCAGAGGGATACCTCGGATATATACGGCACTGCATAAGCTCGAATATACTGCCGCAGATAAGCTTTTCAGCCTTGAAAAGCTCCTCCTTTGACACAAGTGCAGAAAGCTCGGCAAAAATCTCCATTGCGCGGGTCTGTGAGTTTATCTTAACATTGCTGATGCCGCTCTCCCTCAGCGAATCAGGAAGCATGCTGACATCAAGATATTTTCCAAAAAAATCCGAGAACCTGTTCACTTATAACTCCTTTATTTGATCAGATCATTACATATTTCCTATTTCCTTCATCAGCTCATCAAGCAGCTTATCCTCCGGGACCTTTCTCAGTATCTCGCCCTTTTTGAAGATAAGACCCTCGCCGACTCCTCCTGCAATGCCTATATCAGCTTCTCTTGCTTCTCCGGGTCCGTTTACGGCGCAGCCCATAATAGCTACGGTGATGTTCTTTTTGCAGTCTTTGAGAAGCTCCTCCGCTCTTTTTGCAAGACC